>CAJXLG010000282.1 GCA_913055885.1 uncultured Rhodospirillales bacterium | reverse complement strand
CCGGCGCCGTCGCGCCCGCCGCCGTGTGGGGGCCGCCATCGACGCCCTGGCGGCCGGGCGCACCGATGCCGGCTGCCGCACCCTGCGCCGCCTGGGCGTGTCGCCCGCCGTCATCGACGCCCTCGCGGCGGCCATCACCGACGAGGCGGACACCCGGACGGCCACGCAGCGTCATGCCGCCGACCCGGGCGCACCGGCCGGGGACACCCTGGACCTGCGGCGTCTCAAGGGGGAAATCGAGGGGATCGCGCGGCGCATCAACCCGGACGTCGCCATCCGGCTGGCCGAGCGGGTTGTCGGCGAGGGCGACGCCGTCCTGCGTTCCGGGGGCGACGATGCGGCGCCCCGTGAGATCGGCGGGCGCTTCGAGGGCCTCGAAGGCATTGCCGGCACGGCCACCGTGTCGGCCAATGTCGGCGCCTACGATCCCATCGACACCGCCTATCACGAGCTCTGGCACGGCTGCGAACTCCTCCTGGACCGCCGCGAGCGTGCCCTGCTGCGGCTGCACTTTCCGGCTACCCAACGGTTGAGCCACGAGGAACGCGTGGCCTACGCCTTTGGCGCATGGGCGGCGGCCCGGCACCGCGCCCGTCGGCACGCGCCCCGGACCCGGCGCCGCCTCATGCGCGCTGCGTCGCGCGCCCTGCCCCGGCCCGTCCGCAAGGCCTTCGCCAAGGTCCTGGGGTTCGGCGTGAACGCAGGCGCCGCCATCCACCGGGACGCGCCCGGGCTCGCCGGGCTGGGCGACACCCTTTGGCGCCTGGGCAATTTCCTGGGCGGTTACGGCTTTCAGACCCCGTGGGACATCTTCCGCCGCGCCGACGACGGCCGCCTGGCCTCGCCCGTCCGGCGCGCCCAGGCGCGCGCCATCGTCAGCCGGGCGCGGGGCGAAGCGCCGCCCGCCTACGGCGCCCGGGCCTCCCGAGCCCGGATTTCGCACGGACTCGACGGGCTGCGTTGGCCTGCGCCGTGCCGATTGCGAGAAGAAGGCCCGCAGACGATGTGGTTCATCTTCAAGGGCCTTCGACGTTGCAAGCGGCCGGCGCAGGCCAACCCTCCGGGCGCCGGTGGCGTTGGCACAGTCTACGTCACAGCGCTTGCCCGATGGATGAGCATCGGGCGGCGCGCTGTTCCTGGCCTGTGCCTAACGACACCGGCGCGCAGCCATCGACTCCGTGCAAAATCCGGGCTAGGCAGCGACGCCCCGCCCATGCCCTTGCGGGCCGACCTGGACCCGGACGGGCTTTTCCGGCCGGAAGCGGTGCGCCGGTCCACGACGGCGGGCGCCCACCTCGACCCCGGGTCGGCGACGGCCTTGGATGTCATCGACCACCTCTACACCACCCTGTGGCACGCGGCCCGCGACGGCATCCCGCGCGGCGCCACGCCGTTCCCGATGCCCGGCGACGGCCGCGACGCCGCCAACCGCCTGAGCACCATCGTCGAGGACAGCGTCCCGCCGCGCCGGGCGCGCCTCGAACGCCGTCTGGCCGCCGCGCGCACCCTGTTGCCGGCCGGGCCCGCCCTGGAAGCGATGGTGGTCGGCCAGGGGGCCGAGGCCGACCCGGGCCGGCGCATGGCGGGGCTGCGGGCCGGCCTGCGCATGACCGCCGACCCGCGCCTGGTGGCGTATCACGACACCCATGTGCGGACGGCGCTGGTCCTGGAGGCCCTGTACGGCGAAGCGCCGGCCATGGCGGCGCGCGCGTCGCGCTATCTGGACACGGCCCGTCCCGCCCTGTCCGGCGGAGCCGAGATACCGCCGCCATTGGCCGCCGACATCGGCGAGGAAGGCCGCCTGCGCCCGGAGGCCGTGGCCCTGGCCAGGGAACGCCTGTGCGACACCCTGGCCGGGCAGGCCAATGCCGGCCGCCTGGGCGCCGCCGCCGCCATGACCCTCGATTTCGGGGGGCTGGATTACATCCGATCCCTTTCCGGGCTCTACGGCGCTCTGGATGCCGTCGCCGAGGGGCGGCACGCCGCGCCCGCCGAGGCCTTGGAAGCCATGGAGGCCGCCACGGCCGTGGGCGACGGCACGGCCATGATGCCCGCCGATCTCGCCGGAACCCTGGCGGATGTCCTTGACGCAGCACCCCTGGGACGGGCCAACCGCGAGCGCCTGGCGCGGGACGTGGGGATGCTGGCCCCGGCGGCGGCGCACAGCGCCCATGCGGCGGCCGTCCTGGGCTGGATCGCCGACGCGCCGGACGACGCGCGGAGGGTCGCCCTCGCCCGGGACACGGCCACCCTCATGGGCGATCCCGCCCGCATCGGGCTGGCCGTGGACGGCGCCACGGACGCCATGATGCGGCGGCGCCTGGACGAGCTGGAAAGCCTGGAACGCCACGGCCTCGACGACGGCATGGCCGAAGCCCGGCGCCGGGACATCCGGGCTACCCTGGAAAGCCTGGGCCGCCCGGCCGACGCCCTGGCGCCGGAAAACTGGGGGCTGGGCGGGACTCCCGCCACCATGCCCCTGGCGGCGTTCCACGGGGCGCGCCAACGCCTGTCCCTGGGCCAGGAAAGGGTCCCCGGCGGCCCCCAGGAACCGCCGGCAACCGCCCTCGACGGCGAGGGCTACTACACGGTCGACGAAGTGGGCCGCGCCGCCGGTTATGCCGCCCCCTTGGCCGACAGCCCCGCCCTGCGGCAGGCGGTGAGCACCGCCCCGGCGCTGGTCCGCGGCCTCGAAGCCGTTTCACGCCAGACCACGGAGGCCGCCCAACGCGACGCCGCGCGGCGGGCCCTGGAAACCGCGCGCCCCGGTCTGGCGGAATACCTGGAAGATGCCGCCCGCGAATGGGGGCCGCCCAGCCATCGCCTGGCCCGCCGGCTCACCCACATGCCCCTCGCCCGGCCGCGCCGCGACGCCCTGGCGCGCCGCGCGGACGCGGCCGTGCGGGTGGCCGACCACGCGCCCCTGCTCCTGGATGCCCTGACCGCTGTCGCCGCCGGGCGCGGCGGCGAGCTGTTCGGCGGCACGGCGGGCACCCGGCACGCCGCCGGCGCCCTTCGACGCCTGGCCACGCGGCCCGACGTGGCCTGGGGGCGCGCCATGGAAACCCTGGTCGAGAGCGAGGACGCGGTCCTGGCCGGGGTCGGGGTGCCCGGCGGCCACGATCCCCGGCCGGCCCTGGGCGCCGCCGCCCTGTCCCTGGGGTCGGCGGACCACGTCATCGAGGACCCCGCCGCCCTGGGCGGCGGCGGCCTGGAAACACGTTTCGCCCGGAACGTGGCGGCCATCCGCGCCCTCAAGACCCTCCAGGCCGAGGAACGGCCACCCACCGACGAGGAACGGGCGGTGCTGGCGGGCTACACCGGCTTCGGCGGCATCAGCGAGGTGGCC
>CAJXLG010000281.1 GCA_913055885.1 uncultured Rhodospirillales bacterium | reverse complement strand
ATCCTGCGCGCCGTGGCCCGGCACATCCAGCGCCTCCACGAGGCCCGCGCCCAGGTGGATCAGGGCCGGACGCCGGAACAGGCGGTCGGGGGTCTCAAGCCGCCGGTCTTCTTCAAGCGGCGGGATGCCTTCATCCAGCAGGTGAAACGCTGGCGCACGGAGCGGCTCGGCACGGCGCTCGACATGCTCCTGCGTACCGAAATGGACTGCAAGCGTACGGGCATGCCGGATATGGCGCTGTGCGGCCGGACGCTGATGCAGATTGCCCGCGCCGCCCGGAGCAACCGGGGTCGTTAGCGTTCCGCAACCAAAAGGGCGACCCGGGAAATCGGATCCGGCGCCCCGGGGCTATTCCGTTTCCCCGGCGGGGGCCGGTTCCTCCCGCTCCGTTTCCAGCCCACCGATGAAGGCGTCCAGCCGCGCCAGGGGGTCCGTTTCGGCGTCCGGGATATCGCCGTTGTCCGGCGACTGAGCCTCGCCTTCTATCGCCGGCGGTTTTTCGGCCGCTTCCGGACCGCCGCCCGCCCGGGGGGCTGCTCCGTTGAGGCGACGCGCCACTTCATCAAGCTGGTCCAGGGACTCGTAGTGCACGGTCACGGTCCCTTTTCCATCTTTCGCCGTGATGCTCACCTTCATGCCCAGGGCCTCGGCCAGATCCCGTTCGAGGGCCTGGGTGTCGGCATCCTTTTCACCCGAGGCCTTGCCTGCCTTCCGGCTGCCTTTCTGGTCCGACGCTTCCTGGACAAGCTTTTCCGTCTGGCGAACGTTGAGGTTCCGATTAACCACCTGGCGGGCGACCGCCTCTGGATTTTCCGCGCCCAGAAGGGCCCGCGCATGCCCGGCGCTCAGGGAACCGTCGTCCACCAGTGGCTTGACGTTATCCGGGAGGTTCAAGAGCCGCAGCATGTTGGCGACGTGACTGCGGCTCTTGCCGATGGTGCGGCCCAGGTCTTCCTGGCTGTGCTGGAATTCCTCCATGAGCCGGCGGTACCCGTCCGCCTCCTCGAGCGGTGACAGGTCCTGGCGCTGCAGATTCTCGATGAGCGCCACTTCCAGGGCTTCCGGATCCGTGAACCGCCGGACGATGACGGGCACGGTGTGGCGCTGCGCCTGCTGGGCGGCGCGCCAGCGGCGCTCCCCGGCGATGATCTCGTAACGCTCGGGCGTGTCCGGATCGGGCCGGACAAGAAGCGGCTGGAGGATGCCCTTTTCCCGCACCGACTCCACAAGATCCTCGATGCCCGCATCGTCGAAGCTGTGCCGGGGTTGAAAGCGGCCGGGCCGGATATGGGCCACCGCCACTTCGGTGGCCATGTCGCGGGCCTCGGCGAGAGCCTCGCTCTCCTCTTCGGCGGACGGTTCCTCTTCGTCCCCCAGAAGCGCCGCCAGGCCCCGGCCGAGATTGCGGCGTCCCTGGCTCATGCCGGTACTCCTTCACGCTTCAGGACTTCACTGGCGAGGTGGAGGTACGCCTGCGAGCCGGCGCACCGGAAATCGTAGAGCATCACGGGCTTGCCGTGGGAAGGCGCCTCACAGACCCGCACATTGCGCGGGATGACGGTGTTGTAGACCTTTTCCCCGAAATAGTCCCGGACGTCATTGGCCACCTGTTCCGACAGGTTGTTCCGCTTGTCGAACATGGTGAGCACGATGCCCTGGATTTCCAGCACGTTGTTGAAGCCCCGCTGGACCTTTTCGATGGTCTTGAGAAGATGGCTTACGCCCTCCAGGGCGAAGAATTCGCACTGCAGGGGCACCATGACGGCGTGCGCCGCGACCAGGGCGTTAAGGGTCAGGAGTCCGAGCGCCGGGGGGCAGTCGATCAGGATGTAATCGTAGTTCTTGGGCTCTCCGGCGAGCGCGGTCTGGAGGCGTGTCTCCCGGCCTTCGGCGGAGACGAGTTCCACTTCCGCGCCGGAGAGGTCCACGCCCGAGGGCACCAGGGCCAGACCGGGAATTTCCGTATCCAGGATGGCCTCGCCCAGTTTCGCCTGTCCCATGAGGACCGAATACGAATCGATCTTGCGGTCCGGCCGGGCCAGGCCCAGCCCCGTGCTGGCATTCCCCTGGGGATCCAGGTCGATGATGAGGACGGACTGGTCCACCGCCGCCAGGGCCGTGGCCAGATTGATGGCGGTGGTGGTCTTGCCCACGCCGCCTTTCTGGTTGGCGACCGCGATGATGCGGGAGCCTTCCTCAGGCGGCGTGGTGGTCCGAGGTGCGGTTTCCGGTTCCGTGATCACGGCGTACCTCCCGAATGGTAAGGATCCGGGCCTCCGAAGCGGTTTCGGAGGGTGTTGCGGTCCAGGTGAAGTGCCAGTGGCGTTGCGCGGCTTCCAGTTCCTCCTGCCACCGCGCGCCTTTCGGAAAAAGCCCGACGCTCCCCTGCGCGAGGATCGGTTCCAGGAGAGTCAACAAGCGGTCCAGCGGCGCGCAGGCCCGCGCCGTCACCACATCGGCCGAGGGAAGGGCAAGGGATTCGACCCGGCAGCCGTGGACCTGCACCGGGGCCCCGGTGTGGCGTGCCGCTTCGCGCAGGAAGGTGACTTTGCGGCGGGCGCTTTCCACGAGGTGCACGTCCGGAACGCCGAGAACTGCCAACACGAGGCCCGGGAATCCGCTGCCGCTCCCTACGTCCAGAAGCGTTCTGGTTCCCGCCGGAAGCAACGGGAGGAGCTGCGCGGAGTCCAGCACGTGCCGTTCCCAGACGTCCGGAAGGCTGCCGGAGCTGATGAGATTGACACGTCCCTGCCAACGCTTCAGGAGATCGACATAGCCCTTGAGCGCGTCGGCTGTTTCACGTGAAACGCCCATGCGGGCGCAAGCTGTCTCCGCGTCCAGGCTCATGCCTTCCCGCCCGTGTCCTTGTTTCACGTGAAACCATCTTTACCGCTTGCCGGACTCCGTGGCAACCCTCAACCGCTTCTCTTGGCCGCGTAGGGGAGCAATGCCGTGATTGCTGCCGGCGTTACGCCCGGAATCCGGGCGGCCTGCCCGATTGTCTCGGGCATGACCGCTTCCAGCTTCCCCCGCACCTCGTTGGACAACCCGCCGATCCGCCCGTAGTCCAGATCCGGCGGAAGCATCAGACTCTCGTCCTGCCGCAGGCTGGCCATATCCCGCTCCTGTCGATCCAGGTAGCGCCCGTACAGCGCCTCCGTCTCCAGCCGCGCCGCGGCCCATGCCGGGATGGCTTTCAGCGTCGGCCACCCCTCCGCCAGCCGCGCCACGGTCACCCCCGGATCGCCGAGCAGGTCTTCGGCCGTGCGCGCCCTTCCGTCATCGGGCCGCGACAGCCCCGCCGCGGACAGCGCCTCCCCCGTCAGCGAGCACGCCGCCAACCTGGCGCGCGCATCCGCCAGCGTCTCCAGGCGCGCCGCGTGGACGCGCTGGCGTG
>CAJXLG010000280.1 GCA_913055885.1 uncultured Rhodospirillales bacterium | reverse complement strand
TCCAGAAGCGCCATGGTTCGTCCCCCGCGTCAGTCCGCCTGTTCGCCGGCCGGTGCGGCCGCTTCGCCGTGCGCCTCCCCGCGCCGGCCGAACACCAGGTTATAGAGGCGCCTGAGCCCCTCCACCAGGCCGCCGGGCAGGAAGATGACGAAGCCCATGAAGATGAGCCCCAGCACCAGCTCCCACTCGGCCAGGGCGGCCGACAGCACGTTCTCCAGATAGAGCAGGATGCCGGCCCCGAGCATGGGCCCGAAGAGCGTCCCCACCCCGCCGATGACGGACATCATCACCACCTCGCCGGAAGTGGTCCAGTGCAGGCTGTTCACGCCCACGTAGGTCTGGTGGACGGTGAACAGCGACCCGGCCACGCCGCCGTAGATGCCGCTGATGGCGAAGGCCATCATCTTGTATTTCCAGGTGTTGACGCCCGTGAAGGCCAGCCGGGTCTCGTTCGACTTGATGGCCCGGAACATCAGGCCGTGGGGCGAGCGCACGATGCGCCGGGCGACATAGACCCCGATGAAGACCACCACGGCCGTGAACCAGTACATCACCTCGCCCGTGAGATCCAGGCTGCCCAAGAGCACCGGCGTGGGAATGCCCGTCAGGCCGTTCTCGCCGCCGGTGATGCCCTTGAGCGGCGACAGGCCCAGGAAGTACAGCATCTCGGCGAAGGCCAGCGTCAGGATGGCGAAGTAGATGCCGTGGCGGCGCAGGGTGAGATACCCCAGCGCCAGGGCCAGGACCGTCGAGATGACGACGGCCATGAGCATCGCCGGGAGCACCGTGTCCCCCACGTGCAGCAGATAGAAGCCCGTGGCATAGGCCGAGACGCCCCAGAAGGCGGCGTGGCCGAAGGACAGGAAGCCCGTGAAGCCCAGGAGGATGTCGAAACCCAGGGCGAACAGGCCCCAGATGAGGATCATGGTGGCCAGATCGCGGTAGCCGCCGATGAGCTCCAGGAACCACGGCAGGGCGATGATGGCCGCGGCCGTGAGCAGCATGACGACGGCCTCGCGCCCGGCCGAGACTGCGCGCAGCGGACTGATCATCAGTCAACCCCCTTCATACCGAGCAGGCCCTGGGGCCGCCACAACAGCACCACGGCGGCGACGGCGTAGATGATGACCTGGGAAATGGGCGGATAGAACAGGACGGCCACCGTCTGTGCGACGCCCAGGATCAGGCCCGCCAGGATGGCCCCCACCAGGCTGCCCATGCCGCCGATGACCACCACCAGGAAGGAAGGCACCAGGATGTGCATGCCGAGCTCCGGCGTCACGCCCGGCACCATGCCGGAGATGGCGCCGCCCAGCCCGGCCAGCGCCGCGCCGAAGCCGAACACCAGCATGAACCGGATGGTGATGTTGATGCCCAGAAGCTGCGGCATCTCGGCGTCCCGCATGCCGGCGCGCACCACCAGCCCGAACCGGGTATAGCGCATGAGCAGGAAGACAAGCAGCACGATCACGGCGGTGATGGCGACGATGATGAGCCGCCACGGCGGGTACATGCCGATGCCGATATCCACCGGGATGAGGGCCCAGATGGGCGGCTTGTAGGGGATCGTGGTGCCGCCGTAGATCATGCGCGCGATTTCCTGGACCACGAGCGCCAGCCCGAAGGTGACAAGGATCTGGTCCGTCACGGGGCGTTTGTAGAAGAACTGGATGAGGCCCCGCTCCATGACGACGCCGAAGGCGAAAAGCGCCACGAAGGCGACGCCGAAGGCGGCCCAGTGGCCGATGGCGTCGGCCAGGGAAAAGGCCAGGTAGGCGCCGATCATGTACAGCGCCCCGTGGGCGAAGTTCACCACGCCCAGCGTGCCGAAGATCAGCGTGAGGCCCAGGGCCACCAGGATGTAAATGGCGCCCTGCTGGAGGCCCGTGAGGAGCTGCAGGGCCAGGCTGTCGAGACTCATGCCATCCTCCGCTCACGGCGCCCGGCGGGCCGGCCTGGGCCGGCCCGCCGGGCCCCGAAGGCTGACGGGTTCGGTGGATCGTGGAACGGACGGACGTTACGAGGGCTTGTACGGGCCCAGCTCGCCACCGAAGGTGTCCACCGGGTATTCGACCTGTTCGGCGCTGACCTTCTGGACGATGCTGAGCAGATCGTACTCGCCTTCCTTCTCCGAGGGCGCCTTGCCCTTGGTGATGTACAGCGGGTGGAAGGCCTGGTGGTCGCCGGCGCGGTACCACACCTCGTCCGGCCCCACGCCGCTGGCGCGGAAGTCCTCGAGGGTCTTGATGACGTCGGGCGGATAGAAGGTGCCGGCCGTCTCCGCCGCGTTGGCGTACATCAGGGTCTGGACGTAGCACGTCTCGGCCGCCTGGGAGGGCGGGAAGCCGTACTCCTCCTGGAAGGCCTTGACGAAGGCCTGGGAGCCGGCGTCCTGGAGCGTCCAGTTCCAGTTCACGGAGCCGTACACGCCGGCAATGTTCTCGGCGCCCGCGCCCTGGGCCATCAGGCGGCTGTACAGCGGCACGACGATCTGCATGTCCTTGCCGCCCACGGTGCGATCGCGCATGCCGAAGCGGATCGCCTGGGTCAGCGAGTTGACCATGTCGTTGCCGTAGTGGTTCAGCACCAGGACGTCGGCGTCGGAGTTGAGCACGGCCGTCAGGTACTGGCTGAAGTCCGAGGCGCCCACGGGCGTGAGGATGTTCTCGACCGTGGTCCAGCCCTCTTCCTCGGTGAACTTCTTGATGGAGTCATACTGGGTGTGGCCCCAGGTGTAGTCGGCCGTCAGGTGGATGGCCTTGCGGTCCTTGCCGTACTCCTTGGCCAGCACCGGCGCCAGGGCCTTGCCGGTCATGTAGGCGTTGAAGAAGTGCCGGAAGCCGTAGCGGCGCTTGTCCTTGCCCGTGGTGTCGTTGGAGTGGGTAAGCCCGTCCATGAAGATCACGCCCTTCTCCTGGGCGAGGTACTGCTGGGCAATGGCAATGGCCGACGACGACCCGCCGCTGAACATGATGACGCCGTCACGCTCGATCATGCGGCGGGCGCTGGCGCGGGCGGCGTCGGGGTCCGTCTGGGTGTCGCCGCTGACGTAGTCCACCTTCTTGCCCAGCACGCCCTGGCCGGTGAGGGCGCAGGGGTCCATGGTCTCGAGCATGCCGCCGCCGTTGTTGAGGTGCTTCACGGCCAGCTTGAAGGCGCGCAGCTCGTCCGCGCCCTCGTCGGCATAGGCGCCGGTCTGGGGCACGTTGAAGCCGAAGGTCACCGTGTCCCCCTCCACGGGGTAGTTGCCGATGGCCTCCTTGGCGAGCGCGCCGCGCACGAAGTGATAGGGCGCCTGCCCGCCGAGCGCCAGCGCGCCGATGCCGGCCGTGGCGCCCGCCGCCGACTTCAGAAGCGACCGGCGGGAAAAGCGATTCGTCCTGGTCTCGTCCGTCATGAT
>CAJXLG010000279.1 GCA_913055885.1 uncultured Rhodospirillales bacterium | reverse complement strand
GGGCGGCGCCGCGGCAAGGCCGACGGCCAGCACACCCGCCGCGACGGCGGCGACGGTTCGGCGCATGGGTGGCTCCTCCCCGGACGGACACGCTGTCGCCAAAGGGTCGCACAGGCATGGCGGCAAAAAAAGGGGCCGTGCCTCGCGGCACGGCCCAAGTCCAGGGAGGAAACGTCCAAGAAAGGCACAACATGCCGCCCGAAGGGGGGTACGGGCGCGTTTCCGCATGCTGTACCGCACAATATAGGCCTTCCTTGCCCATCTGTAAAGCACAATCGGGGCGATGTTTAACAGATGTGCAACATGGGGGCGGTGTGCCCCGGCATGCGGGGCTTCCGGGTGGGGCGGAAGCGCACGGGCCGCATGCGCCTGTATGTTCACACGATGTTCATGACGGCCCCGCCGGGCCGACTCGGGTGCGAATCGGGGCGACAGAAGGGGATGGCCCGGGTCGCCGGGCCGGTCACCCCAGGACCGTGCCGGCCGGCACGGCGTGGCCGCGCAGCAGGGCGTCCGTGTCCATGGGGGCCTTGCCCGAGCGCTGCACTCGGGTGGGGCGCAGGGCGTCGCGGCCGCAGGCGACGGTGAGGCGGTGGTCCAGCACCGTGCCCGGGGCGGCGTCGTGGCTTCCCGGCACCACCTCGGCGGCGTGCAGGCGCAGGCGCTCGTCGCCGTGCAGGCAGTAGGCGCCCGGCCACGGATTCATGGCGCGCACCCGGCGCTCCAGGGCGTCGGCGGGTTCCGTCCAGTCCAGGCGGCCGGCGTCGCGGCCGATCCTGGGGGCGTGGGTGACGCCTTCCGACGGCTGCGGCGCGGGCGCCAGACGGCCGGCGGCCAGGCCCTCCAGGGCCTCCACCACGAGTCGCGCCCCCACGGGGGCGAGGGCGTCGTGCAGGGCGCCGGCGGTGGTGTCGGGCGCGATGGGCAGGCGCTCCGTGAGCACCACCGGCCCCGTGTCCAGGCCGGCGTCCATTTGCATGATGCTGATGCCCGTCTCGCTGTCGCCGTGCAGGATGGCCGCCTGGATGGGCGCCGCGCCGCGCCAGCGCGGCAGGAGGGAAGCGTGGATGTTCAGGCAGCCCAGGCGCGGCGCCGTCAGCACCGGCTCCGGCAGCAGCAGGCCATAGGCCGCCACCACGGCGGCGTCCAGGTCCAATCCGGCGAAGGCCTGTTGCGCTTCGGCGTCCTTGAAGGTGCGCGGTGTGCGCACGGGCAGCCCCAGGGCCTCCGCCCGGGCGTGCACGGGGCAGGGCGTCTCGCGGTGGCCGCGCCCCGCCGGGCGCGGCGGCTGGGCGTAGACACGGGCCACCTCGTGGCCCGCCTCGACCAGGGCGTCGAGGGCGGGCACGGCGAAATCCGGGCTGCCCATGAAGGCGACGCGCATGGGTCAGGCGGCGCCCTTCTGCCGGCGCTCCTTGGAGAGCCTGCGCAGGATCATGTTGCGCTTGACCTTGGAGAGGTGGTCCACGAAGAGCCGGCCGAAGAGGTGGTCGATCTCGTGCTGCAGCGCCGTGGCCAGCAGGCCGTCGGCGTCCATCGCCTGCGCGGTGCCCGTCTCGTCCCGGTATTCCACCCGCACCCGCGCCGGGCGGGTCACCTCGGCGTACTGGTCGGGCAGGGAGAGGCACCCCTCCTCGTTGGTGGCCTGTTCGTCGGAGGCCCACACCACTTCCGGGTTCACCAGCCGCACCGGGTGCGCCGATTCGCCCTCGCGGGCGATGTCGCACACCACGAGGGCCTGATGGATGTCCACCTGCGGCCCGGCGAGGCCGATGCCGTCGCGGGCGTACATGGTTTCCAGCATGGCGTCGAGCTTTTCGCGCACGCTGTCGTCCACGGTCTCGACGCGGGCACTCTTTTTCTTCAGGCGCGGGTCGGGCGCGATGATGACGGGCAGTTCGGCCATGATCCCTTGAATCCTGCTTGACGTCCGGCTTTTTAACTAGGCTTTGGACGCACCCGCGTCAAGCGGGGCGGTGCCGTTGGCCGACGCTCAACCCGGCCCTCACAACGTGGTCCGCACCCGGAAGGTCAGGGTGGTCTCGCCGTTCGCCGGCACGTCCAGGCGCCACACGGCGGTGCCGGCGTCCCTGCGCGCCGGGTCGCGATTCGCTTCCAAAAGCTGCCAGTCGCCGGGCACGGGCTCCTCCAGGCGCACCGTCATGGCCTCGCCGGTGGCGTTGCCCACGGTGATCCTGTGCGCCGTCTCGTAGACGTCGGGGTCGTGGGCGATGCGCTTGAAATCCGTCTGCTTGCGGGTGACGGGCACGTCGAAGTCGCGGCCCAGGGTGAGGCGCACCGTCTCCCCCGCCGCCATGTGGCCGAGGCGGTCCTCGCCCAGGAAGCGCGCCGGCCCCTCGCCGCCCGAGTAGACGCGCACCACGCCGCCCGGCAGCGGCCGGCCCAGGCCGGCCTTTTCCGTGTTGTCGAAGACCAGATGAATGGCCGCCTTGCTGTCGTTTTCGCCGCGCCGGCGGTTGGTGAAGGCGTGGCGGTTGCCGCGGCTGACGCGCTCCCGCCGGGCGGCGACGTCGCGCGCCGTGCGCAGGGCGAGCTGCTTGGTGGTCCGGGTGTCCAGGGTCACCGGGCGGTCGAAGGTGTAGAAATGGTAGCCCATGACGCGCTGGCGTTTGGCGTCGCGCGCCTTGGGCGCCGCCGCGGCCATCATGCGTTCGGCGTGGCCGCCGCGCCCGTTCTCCCGCACCCGGTGCACCGTGCCGGCGGCCAGGGTGAGGTCGGCGTCCCGGAGGGCCGTGCCCGTGGTGTTGGTGATGGTGGCCCAGGCGCGCAGGTCGAGGGAATCGCCCCCGGGACCGAACTCCGCCACGTAGTCCGCCGACCACGTCAGCCCCTTCGTCAGATAGGACAGCACCAGCGGCCGCCCGCCCGCTTCCGGCACGGTGACCCGGGCCGTCAGGGTGGGCCGGGTGCGCAGGCCGGCGGGCAGGTGGGGAAAGATGAGCCGGCCCGGCGGGTTCGTCTCGATGCGGTCGTCGAACCTGAGCACCACCCCGTCCTTCACGGACAGCACCGTCGCCTCCTCCACCGTCTCCTCGCCGGTGGCGTCGTTGGTGCGCGCCACCTTCACCGTGTCCCCCACGGATTGCCGCAACAGGGCCTTGGGGGTGAGGACGTTGAAGTCGAAGGTCTGCTCCACCACGGACAGCCGGGTGCCGGGACTGCGCAGCAGGGCGGTGGCGGGCTTCATCTTGCCGCTGACGCCGCGCAGGGCGAGGGTGGTGCTGCCCGCCGGCAGCTCCGCCCGGCGGCGGTCCTGCACCAGTGCGGCGCCGTCATTGTAGACGGTGAGGGCGAGTCCCTGCCGGTGGGCGTCGTCCAGGGTGAGGGTGCCGGCGGCGGCGGGCGCGGCCGCGAGGGCGGCGATGCCGGCGGCGGCGGGGG
>CAJXLG010000278.1 GCA_913055885.1 uncultured Rhodospirillales bacterium | reverse complement strand
GTGGCCCTGGATCCGGATGACGCCCGGCTGCATGCCAACCGGGCCGACGCGCTGCAGCGCACCGGGCGCCTGACGGACGCGGCGGCGGCCTGCCGGCGCGCCTTGACCCTGGCGCCGGACCATCCCGAGGCCCTGGGCAACCTGGGCAACGCCCTGGCCCCCCAGGGCCGCGTGCGCGAGGCGGCGGCGGCCTACGACCGGGCGGTGGCGGCGGCCCCGGGGGCGGCGGACCTGGCCAGCGGCCGCCTGTTCCTGCGCCAGTACACGGAGACGGCCAACACGACCGCGCGCCTGGCCGCGCACGCCGCGTGGGGCGTGCGCTTCGCGCCCGCCGTGCATGCGCCACCGGCCCGCGAGGCCCGGCCGGACCGGCCGCTGCGCGTGGGCTACGTGTCGCCCGACCTGCGCGAGCATTCGGTGGCCCACTTCATCAGCGGCCCGCTGGCCCGACACGATCCCCGGGTGGTGGAAGCCCGCGCCTACGCCGCCGTGAGCCGGCCGGACGCGGTGACGGCGCACCTGCGCGGCCTGTGCGCCGGCTGGCGCAACGTGGCGGGCTGGTCGCCGGAGGCGGTGGCCGGGCAGGCGCGGGCCGACGGCGTGGACGTGCTGGTGGATCTGGCGGGGCATACGGCGGGCAACCTCCTGCCCGTGTTCGGCCATCGTCCGGCGCCCGTGCAGGTCACCTGGATCGGCTATCCCGACACCACCGGCGTGGCGGCCATGGACTATCGCCTGACGGACGCCGTCACCGATCCACCCGGCATCACCGATCCCTTCCACACGGAAACCCTGGTGCGCCTGTCGGGCTGTTTCCTGGCCTACACACCGCCCGAGCCGGCGCCCGAACCGGCGTGCGACGGGCCGGCGGCGGGCCCGGTGTTCGGCAGCTTCAACAAGCGGCAGAAGCTGACCCCGGCGGTGCTGGACCTCTGGGCGGCGGTGCTGTGCGCCGTGCCCGGATCACGGCTGATGCTCAAGGACAGGGCGTTCGATCAGCCGGAAGTGGTGGAAGGCGTGGCCGCCCGCCTGGAAAAAGGCGGCGTGTCCCGTGAGCGTCTCGTCTTCCACGGCCACACGCCGGGCCGCACCGCCCACCTCGCGGCCTACAACCACATCGACGTGGCCCTCGACCCGTTCCCCTACAACGGCACCACCACCACCTGCGAGGCCCTGTGGATGGGGGTCCCGGTGGTGGGCCTGACAGGGAGTCGCCACGCCGCGCGCGTCACCACGAGCCTGCTCCGCGCCGCCGGCCTGCCCGAACTGGCGGCGGTGGACAAGGCGGCCTGCGTTGCCACGGCGGCCGCCGTGGCCGGGCGGGCGCGCCGCACGACGGCGGCCCGCCGCGCCCTGCGGGCCCGTCTGGCCCGCTCGCCGCTCCTGGACGCGGCCGCTTTCACCCGCCGGCTGGAAGCCGCCTATCAGGCGATGTGGCGACGCTGGTGCGCGGGGCAGGGCCGGTAGCGGCGGGAAACCGGAAACGGGATCGGGTACGGTGCCCGGAAAGGCACGCCACGGGGCGGCTACCGTTCGCGGCCGCCCGCGCCGCGCGGGGTTTTGCCGCCCGGGGCGGGCCGGTATCATGGCGCCCACGACGGATGGCGGCAGTCAGCCGGCGCGGCCGCTTTCGTGGAGGACGGCGGGGTATGGCATGTTCGATGCGTGCACGCTGCACATCGGCCTTCCCAAGACGGGGACCACGGCCCTCCAGGAGCGGTTCGCGCGCCACGCCGGCGTGCTGCGCCGCCTGGGCGTGTTTTATTACACGGGCGCCGGCGGGCCGGTGCCGCGGCACATCATCCCCCTCGGCTGTTTCTTCGAGGCGCCGGAAGCCCTGCTGGTGAACCGTTCGGACGGTCTGGACCGGACGGCGAGCCTGACAAGAAGCCGGGAGCATCTCGACCGGCTCGTGGCCCAGGCGCGCGCCAGCGGCTGTTCCCGCCTGGTGCTGTCGTGTGAACACCTGGCTTTCGAGCCCGTCTACACCAGCCCGCTGGCCTTCGCCGACCTCAAGGCGTTCCTGGATTCCGTGGCCCGGCACACCACCGTCGTCGCCTATGTCCGGGAGCCGCGGCGCATGGCCGTGAGCGCGGAACAACAGACCATCCACAACGGGCTGCCGGAGCCCATCGGCCATTTCCCGATACGGCGGGCCCTGGAGCCCTTCCTGGAAACCTGGGGGCGGGCCGCCCTGAGTGTGCGGCCTTATCCCCCGCCGGAGCCGGTTGACGGCGATGTTGTCGGCGATTTCCTGACGCACCTGGGGCTGACGGGCGACGCCCTGCCGCCGGCGCCGACGGGCGACAACGCGGGGCGTTTCGATCTGGAGGCCGGGTGGATCGGCCGGGCCCTGAACCGCCGGCGGCCCTGGCTCACCGACGACGGCCGCCGCAACCCCGAACGCGCCAGCGTGACGCCCGCCCTGGCCGGCATCCGCGGACGCCCGTTCGGGCTGCCGGCCTCGGTCCTGGAAGCCGTGGCACGCGCCAGCGAGGCCGACGTGGCGTGGCTGAAGACCACTTTCGGGGTGGCGTTCGACGACGATCCCGGCCCCGAGCCGGCTCCCGAACAGGAATGGTCGGACACGACCCTGGCGGACGTGGGCGAGGCGCTTAACACGCTGACGCGGCAGCGTGATGCGGCACGGGCCGGCCGCGAACAGGAAAAACGCCGGGCCGACGGCCTGCACCGGGCGGTGCGGGCCTTCCTGGCGGGCGGCGGCGATCCCGCCGGGGCGCCCGGGGAGGGCGACGTGGTTCCGCCCGACGACCCGGCGACGGCCGCCGAGCTCATCGGTCTCCTGCTGGACACGGGCCATGCGGGGGCGGCGGCCGGGGCCGCCGAGGCGGCCCTGGACAGGGCGGGCAGAAAGCCCGCTCTGCTCTACGCGCTGGCGCGTGTGCGCCTCGCCCAGGGCCGGACGCGGGAGGGGCTGGCCCTGAAACGCGAGGCGGCCGCGCCGCCCGGGATTTGACCGCCGCTCGTGAAAAAGACCCCCGGCCGAGGGGCCGGGGGCCGTAATTTCCGACGAAGGTTGCGGAGGGTCAGCCCTCGCGCACCTTCTCCAGGAACTTGTCCATCTCGGCCTTCAGGGTTTCCGCGTTCTCGGAGAGCTGGTTGGAGGCCTCCAGAACCTGACCGGAAGCCTGCCCGGCCTCCTGGGCCGCCTCGGTGACGTTCTGGATGTTGCTGCTCACCTCCTGGGTGCCCGTGGAAGCCTGGTCCACGTTGCGGGCGATCTCCGAGGTGGCGGCGTTCTGCTCCTCCACCGCCGAGGCGATGGACGAGGTGATCTCCTGCACCTGGTTGATGACGCCGCCGATTTCCTTGATGGCGTTCACCGCCGAGCGGGTCTCGTTCTGCACGCCCTGGATCTGGCTGGAGATGTCGTCCGTGGCCTTGGTGGTCTGGTTGGCCAGGTTCTTCACCTCGTTGGCCACCAC
>CAJXLG010000277.1 GCA_913055885.1 uncultured Rhodospirillales bacterium | reverse complement strand
CCGCCCTGGTCGATGGAGACATCCACCAGCACCGCGCCGGGCTGCATGCGCCGCACCATGCCGGCGGTGACCAGTTTGGGCGCCGTGTCGCCGGGCACCAGCACCGCCCCCACGACCAGATCCGCGGCCAGGATTTCCTCTTCCAGCACGTCGCGCGTGGGATAGAGGGTGTTCACCGCCGGGCCGAAGAGCAGGTCCAGTTCGGAAAGCCGCTTCAGGCTCTTGTCGATGACGGTGACGTGGGCTTCCAGGCCGGTGGCCATGCGGGCGGCGTCGGTGCCCACGGTGCCGCCGCCCAGCACCACCACCTTGGCGGGCCGCACACCGGGCACGCCGCCCAGCAGGACGCCGCGCCCGCCCTGGCGCCGTTCCAGGCAGTGGGCCCCCGCCTGGATGCTCATGCGCCCGGCCACCTCGCTCATGGGCGACAGCAGGGGCAGTCCGCCGGCATCGTCCGTTACCGTCTCGTAGGCGATGGCCGTGCAGCCGATTTCCCGCAGGCGCGCCGCCACCCCGGGCTGGGCCGCCAGGTGGAGGTAGGTGAACAGCGTGTGGTCCGGCCGCAGGCGGGCCAGTTCGTCGGGCTGCGGCTCCTTCACCTTCACCAGCAGGGCCGCCCCGTCGTAGACGGCAGCCGGGCCGTCCACCACCGTCGCCCCGGCCTGGGCGTAGTGGTCGTCGGGCACCGCGATGCCGGCGCCGGCGCCCGTCTCCACCAGCACCTCGTGCCCGTGCGCCACCAGCTCGCGCACGCTGGTGGGCGTCAGGCCCACACGGTGCTCCTCCGTCTTGATCTCGCGCGGCACGCCGATGCGCATGGCAACGCCCCTTTTTTCCGTGCCCCGGACAAGGCCACCTCAACACGACGGTAAACGGGGACACCCGCCGGTTACAGCCGTCCGGGCGAGCGCCCTTCGGCCCCGCTTTGCCGCGCCAGCACGCACAACAGATCGTGCGCCACGGTGGCGGCGGCCAGGGCGGTGACCTCCGCGTGATCGTAGGGGGGGCTCACCTCCATAACGTCCATGCCCTTGATGTTGAGATCCACCAGGCCGCGTACCAGGGCCAGCGCCTCGGCGGACGACGGGCCGCCCGCCACCGGCGTTCCCGTGCCGGGGGCGAAGGCGGGGTCCAGGCAGTCGATGTCGAAGGAGACATATGCCGGCGCATCGCGCACCCGGCGGCGGATCACGTCGAGCGCCGCTTCCGGCCCGTTGCGGCGCAGCCAGGGCGCCGTCAGCACGTCCACGCCGTAATCGCTGGCGCCGTGGGTGCGCACGCCCACCTGCACGGAGCGCGCCGGGTCCACCAGGCCTTCGCGCAGGGCGCGCAGCATCATGGTGCCGTGGTCGAAACGGCCGCCGTCGTCCTCCCACACGTCGGCGTGGGCGTCGAACTGCACCAGGGCCAGCGGGCCGTGACGCTCGGCGTGGGCCTTGAGAAGCGGCCAGGTGACGAAGTGGTCGCCGCCGAGCGTCAGGAGCTTCGCCCCGGTGGCCAGGACGTGGCGGGCGTGGTCGGCGATGGCCCCCGGGATGCTGCCGGGATGGTGGGGATCCAGGAAGCAGTCGCCCCAGTCGATCACGGACAGGGTGTCGAAGGGATCGAAGCCGAAGGGGAAGGCGGCCAGCTCCGCCAGCGACGCCGAGGCGGCGCGGATGGCACGCGGCCCCAGTCGCGCCCCGGGGCGGAAGGTGGTGGCGCCGTCATAGGGCATGCCCGCCACCACCACGTCGGCGGCCGCGGCGTCGCGGCTGTAGGGCCGGCGCAGGAAGCTCAGCGCCCCGCCGTAGGTCATCTCCGCCCAGCGCCCGGGGGCCGGCGGCGTGCGGCGGAAGGCCTGGTCGCCGCCGCCGTCGTCCGTATCGTCCGTCGTCATGCCCCGAACGTAGCCCCTAAAGCCGGCGCGCACCAGGGGCGGCAAAAAGGATGGGGGCGGACCGTGGTCCGCCCCCGCATTTGGTGCCCAGAAGGCTTGTTAACGGTTGGCCCGCAAATCCCCATCGGCTACTTGACGTTGCCAGTCCAACCGGTTCCTATGCTCCGAAATCGTGCGCCGCTTGTCAACATCCCGATAAAGGGGACCGTCGTGCCATGACCTATCGCTTCGCCCTCGACATCGGCACCAATTCCATCGGCTGGACCGTTTTCCATCTGGGGACCGACGGCGAGCCCCACGGCCTGGAAGACACGGGCGTCCGGGTCTTCACGGACGGCCGCGATCCGCAGAACGGCGCTTCCCTGTCGGCCGACCGGCGCACGGCGCGCGGCGCCCGGCGGCGCCAGGACCGCGGCAGGCGCCGGCGGGACGATCTCATGCGGGCGCTCATCGAACACGGCCTCATGCCGGCCGACGAACAGGAACGCAAGGCCCTGGAACGCCTCGATCCCTACCGCCTGCGGGCGGAAGGGCTGGACGGGCCGCTGCCCCTGCACCACGTCGGCCGCGCCCTGTTCCACCTCCACAAGCGGCGGGGGTTCCAGAGCAACCGCAAGGCGGAAGCCGGCGACAAGGAGGTGGGCCCCATCAAGGAGGCAGCGGAGCGCCTGGAACGGCTCATGGCCGATTCGGGCGCGCGCACGCTGGGCGAATACCTGTACCTGGAACAAGGCGCGGGCCGCTCCGCCCGCGCCCGGCCGCGCCAGGAGGGCAACAAGACCGTCTATCCCTTCTACCCGACGCGCGATTTGGTACGGGCGGAATTCGACGCCCTGTGGGCCAGGCAGGCGCCCCATCACGACGCCATGACCGATGCCGCCCACGAGGCCATCAGCGGCGTGCTGTTCCGGCAGCGCCCTCTCGCCACGCCGACGGTGGGCAAGTGCGCCCTGGACCCGGCGAAGGCGGACATGGACCAGGACCCGGACGGCTACCGCGCCGCCTGGGCACGGCCCCTGGCCCAGCGGTTCCGCATCCTGTCCGAGGTGAACCATCTGCGCATCGTCGCGCCGGACCAGACCACCCGCCTGCCGGGCGCCGGGGAGCGCGCGGACCTGCTGGCGCGGCTGTACCGGGGCGAGAACCCCACCTTCAACGGCCTGCGCAAGGCGATGGGCCTGCCCGACGGGTATCGGTTCAACCTGGAGGACGGCAAGCGCAAGGGCCTGGAAGGGGACCGCACGGCCCGCGTGCTCGCCCACAAGAACCTGTTCGGCAAGGCCTGGCACACCCTGTCGCTGGCGCGTCAGGGGGAGATCGTGGAGCGCCTTCTGGAGGAGGAGGACGAGGCGGCGCTGGTGCAGTGGCTCATGGACGATTGCGGCCTGTCGCGTGACGCGGCGGCGCGCGCGGCGGACGCGTCCCTGCCGGACGGCCACTGCCGCCTGGGCCGGCGCGCCCTGTCGGCGGTGGTGCCGGTGCTGGAGGACACGGGCCTGACGTACGCCGAGGCCGCGGCGGAGGCCGGCTACCACCACGCCGACCGGCGGCCCGCCGCCACCTGCGCCCGCCTGCCCTATTACGGCCAGGCGCTCGCCGACCACCTGGTGGGCACGGGCCACCCC
>CAJXLG010000276.1 GCA_913055885.1 uncultured Rhodospirillales bacterium | reverse complement strand
CCGTTTCCCCTTGTCGGCAGCTGAGCTCAGAAAAAAGCATATTTACGCGAAATTCTTTTTTTTATAATTGAGCCATTATTCTAAATCGTCTTGTTCGCCAACCGTATTTGAATGGCCCTGACGCCAAGCAACAGCCTTGATAAGTTTGCGGATCTGCCTCTGAAGCTTCTCGGGAAGCTGGTCGAAATCCCGGATGAGACCCAACACTTGGCCCGTCTTGGTGGCTGTGCCGGCCCCGGTATCGTGTAGCACCTGGTCAGTATCCTCGGTTTCCGGGGCGTCCGCCGGTTCCTCCAATCCGTCAAAGAAAAACGCCACTGGGACATCCAGCGTCTGCGCAATGCGCCAGAGTTTGCTTCCGGAGACACGATTGGCGCCTCGTTCGTACTTCTGGATCTGCTGATAAGTCAAACCTGTGGCGGTGCCGAGCGCCGCTTGGCTCATCCCGAGCAGATTCCGTCGAAGCTTAATGCGTTCCCCGATGTGTTGGTCAATGGCGTTGTCGTCCGCGAACGTGTTGGATGCCATGATCGGCCTCTCTATTTCTCATAATGGAAAGAGGGCGGCGGAGGGCACGCGCTGCGTCAATCTTACCGGCGTCGGCAGTCCATGCGGAGGATAGGACACGTAGGACCTTCTTTCCCGTGTAATGATGGACGCGGAACCGGGGTCGATCAGTGTTCACGTGACCCGACAAGGTGTCCGGGAGCGGCCGGGTATCCAAAAAAAGGGCATGGATCGCCGCCTCAGGTGAAACACAAGGGTCCAGGGAGACTGGGCGACGGTCCATGCCGCAAAGTCGGCTCTTGAGGGGGAAACGGGAGAACGTCGAGGGGAAATGCCGACCATTGACTTGTAAACAATAACCAAAACCGGGGAGGAAGACAACGATCCTGCAACATCAGCAGCCATGCTCAGGAAGTAACGTCCCATGATCGCGCCTCCATCGTTTTTAAGGCCGGCCCGGGCCGGGTGAGCCCGGTCCCTTGCTCGGCACATGCCAGCATCAAGGACCAGTCGTTGCATGGAAGGGGTCACCCCGCAAGATCGCACCGTCCGCGTAGCCAGGCAATTGGGTCTGTGGCCGGGGCGGCTTGCAGAACCAGGAGGACGCGGGCCCGGAGGTCTTCGCCCTGGGGGCCCATGACACCGAATTCCACGGCATCGGTGTCCGCGTCGGCGAGGGCCGACCACAGGTCGAGGACGCGGCGGCGGTGCGTGGCCATCACGCGGTTGCCGCGCGTGTCCAGGGGAAGCGTCCCCTGGCGCAGGGGTCGCGGCTGGCCGTCGTGGCGGGTCAGGGTGCGCCATGCCATGCCCTCGGGCCGGCCGGGGCTCGATGAAAGCGTCATGCCGAGGGCCACCCGGCCGTCGGGGGCGCAGGAAAGGACCACGGGCACCGGCTCTCGGGTCCCCACCGCCAGACCGGGCCGGGTCACATGGGCGCTGTCGGCCGTTTTCTTGTAGGCCCATCCGCCGCCACGGAATTCCTCGGCGAGGGCAGGGGAGACCGTCAGCATCAGCAAGCCCACAAAGGCCCCGGGCCGGAAACGATGCACGACCGTCGCGGCGCGCGGGCGGGCAAGGCGCCGGACCCCCCGAAGGATCGTTACGAACAGGACACCCCAGGCCAGGACGAAACCGGCGGCGAGCACCCCCGCGCGCCACATCCGCCCGGTGTCCAGAACCTCCGCGAGCCAGGCAAGCACGAAGGCGGTGCCGATGATGCCGCCCGCGGCCAGCACGGCCAGCCCGAACCGGCGGCCGTGACGGCCAACCGATCCGCCGCGCCGGATCAGGACCACCGCGACGACCCCCGCCGGCACCAAGGGCAGCCCGGCCAGGAAAAGGCCGGCCACGCCGAAAGCGTACATGGCCCAAACCCCCGCTCGTTCCACGGTCACGACACCCCTCCATCGTCCGCCACGGCCAGGGCGGCGATGGCGTCGTCGTCGCCCTCGCGGATCGCCCGCAGCAGCCCGGCCCTGTTGTGGTACAGCGTCCGCTGCGCGCCGGCGCGCACGTCCGCCCCTTCGCCCGCGTAGCGCACGGCGCACGCTTCCGCGGCCATGAGGACGAGGGTGCCGTCCTTCGCCACCATCTCCCGCCGCGCCTCGGGATCGCGCAGGCATTCGCCCAACAGCCGCACCAGCACGAGCTGCGCCGCGAACCACCGATCCCGTTCGCCGCCCGACAGTTCGAGGGCCGAGCGGCCGTCGGCGATGGTGTCCAGGTCGCGCAGGGTGGCGTCCACGGCCTGAAGCGCCGGGTGCTGCCAGGTCACGGTCGGGTACGCCACGCTCTCCTCCCTAGCGACCGGCACCACGCCCCCGCCGCGCCGGTCCTGTCGGCGTGCGGCCGCCCTTCGCCTTGCGCGTCGGCTTCTCGGGGCCGCCCAGCTTTTCGTCCAGGAAGGTGGCGGCCGCCTTGCGCGAGGCCAGAACGGTCCCCACCGCTTCCTCGGAAAGGCCCTCCTTTTGCGCCACCTTGCGCACGGCGGCCGCCTGTTTGTCGGACGGCGGCGCGTCGTCCAGCCGGGCGCCCAGCTCGTCCAGCCACGCGCCGATGGTGCCCCGCGTCTCGCTTTTCAGGCGCTCCGCGACCGGTTCGGCGTCCAGGCCCAGGGCCGCCGCCTTCTGGCGGACCGCCGCCGCCTGGCGGTCCGACGGCGGATCGCCCTTTTTCGGCGCATGGGTGTCGAGAAAGCCCTTGAGCACCGCCGGGTCCTCCCGCCAACCCGGATGGGTTTCGTCGAGGGAGACGCCCGCGTCGCGGGCCACCTTTTGGGCGTAGTCCATGGCCTTGCGGCTCACGGGCGGCTTGAAGGCGACGCCGGGGGGCAGGTCGCTGGCGTCCACGGGCGCCGCCGCGTGCAGCGCTTCCACCAGCCGCCGCACCTGGCTTTCGCCGTGCGCCAGGGCTTCGCGGAACCGGGTGTCGGCCTCGCCCGGCGTCCCGGCGGCGCCGATGGGTTTGAGCACCCCCTCGAACAGGGCTCGCGTTACCGGTTCCGTCAGCCGGCCGTCGTACCGGCGCAGCCCGCGCACCAGCACTTCCGCCTTGCCGGTGGGGACCACCTCCTTGGTTTCCTTGCCGCCGCGCCCCTGACGGTGGTGCAGATAATCGTACTGGAACGCCCGCTCGATGGTGGCGCCACGCGTGGCCGCCGTGCCCAGCCCTTTGGGATCGGTGGGGTCGTCGGGATTGTCCAGGGCGGGCTTCTGGTCGTCCGGCACAAGGTCGATCAGCCGGTGCATCACCTCTTGCAGATCGCCTTCCCGGAAGCGGTCGGGCGGCTGGGTTTCCCGGTCCACGGTGCGCGCCGCCGCGACCCGCGCCGCCGTGCCGTTGTCGAGCGCCGGCAGCCTGGCCTGGTCCGCTTCCGCCTGGTCGCCGAAGATGGCGCGCCAGCCGGCCTCGCGCTGCACGCGGCCGGTGACGGCGAAGTCACGCGGCCGGCCGTCCACCTGTACCCGGAAATGCACGCGGGTCTTGTCGTCTCCGGCATCGGGCAGGTGGTTGGCGGCGAAATTCTGGGCCAC
>CAJXLG010000275.1 GCA_913055885.1 uncultured Rhodospirillales bacterium | reverse complement strand
GGTCGCGCGGCAGGTCGGGGCCGGCCGCCACCACCAGGCGGGCGTCGCAGTCGTTGATGATGTAACGATGGGTCTCCACCGTGTGGGTGGTGTAGGAGGGGACCGTGATGCCGCCGGCGGCCATGATGGCCAGGTCCGTGAGGGTCCATTCCGGCCGGTTCTCGGCCACCAGCACCACCCGGTCCCCGGGCCGCAGGCCGCGCGCCATGAACCCCCGCGCCAGGCCCCGCACGGCGTCCGCCGCCGTGCGCCACGTCCACGGCACGAAC
The DNA here is from genome assembly GCA_913055885.1 of uncultured Rhodospirillales bacterium. Lineage (GTDB taxonomy): Bacteria > Pseudomonadota > Alphaproteobacteria > Rhodospirillales > CAJXLG01 > CAJXLG01. The sequence continues at coordinate 3,273 of CAJXLG010000275.1, read as the reverse complement.
CCGTGCTCGCGCCGTCCCCAGAGCATCGCCCGGTTGGGCATCCAGGCCGCCTGGGCAAAGAACATCTCGGTGAGGCTGGACCACTGTGGCTCGCTGTCCTCGCTCATGCCGTGTCCCTACTCCCCCGCGATGGTGTTCCGGGCCAACAATATAATGCCGCCGCCGCCGTGGCGACAGGGTAGCCCGGTTTCCGTGCCGTTCGGTTTGCTCTTGGTCCGCGCGCCCCGCGACGCCATATTCCCGGAAACTGGACAGAACGGAGGAGGTCATGACCGCTGAGTCCGCCGCGAGCGCCGCCCCCGATGCCCCGGCCTGGAATCTGGCCGACCTGTATGACGGACCGCAATCGCAGGCGCTGGCCGACGACCTGGAACAGGCGGAACGCCGCGCCGCCGCTTTCGCCGAAACCTATCACGGCCGTGTGGCGGACCTCGACGGCGCCGCCTTCGGCGAGGCCGTGCGCGCATACGAGGCCCTGTCCGACCTCATGGGCCGCATCGGCAGCTATGCCCAGCTCCGCCACGCCCAGGACGTGACCGATCCCGAGATCGGCCGCTTTTATCAGAATGTGCAGGAAAAATTAACGGAAGCAACGACTTGCATCGTTTTCTTCACAGTGGAGATAAACGAGCTGACCGATGAACAGGTTGAAGCCCTGACGCAGCATCCCGCCGTCGCGCCCTATGCGCCGTGGCTGCGCGACGTGCGGGTCTTCCGGGACCACCAGCTTCCCGAGGCGCAGGAGCGCCTGCTGCACGAGAAGGAGGTGACGGGGCGCGGCGCCTGGACGCGGCTGTTCGACGAGACCATGGCCGCCCTGCGCTTCGACGTGGACGGCGAATCCCTGACGGAAACGGAGGTGCTGGATCGCCTCTCCAGCCCCGACCGGGAGACCCGGCGCAAGGCCGGCCAGGCCTTCGGCGCCGGCCTGGCCGACAACCAGCGCCTCTTCACCCACATCACCAACACCCTGGCGAAGGACAAGGCCGTCGAGGACCGCTGGCGCGGATTCGACGACCCGGCGGCGGAACGCCATCTGCTCAACCAGGTGGAGCCCGAGGTGGTGGATGCCCTGGTGCGGGCCGTCCGCGATTCCCACGAACCCATCAGCCACCGCTACTACCGCCTGAAGGCGCGCTGGCTGGGCCTCGATACCCTGGAATACTACGACCGCAACGCCCCGGTGCCCGGCGAGGACGACCGCCGTTGGGGGTGGTCGGAGGCGCGCCGCACGGTGCTCGACGCCTATCACCGCTTCTCGCCGGACATGGCCGGCGTGGCCGGGCGCTTCTTCGACAACGCGTGGATCGACGCGGAGGCGCGCGCCGGCAAGGCGTCGGGGGCCTTCTCGCACCCCGTCACGCCGTCGGCGCACCCGTATATCCTGCTCAACTACATGGGCAAGGCGCGCGACGTCATGACCCTGGCCCACGAACTGGGCCACGGCGTGCACCAGATGCTGGCCGCCGACCAGGGGGCCCTCATGGCGGACACCCCCCTGACGCTCGCCGAGACGGCCTCCGTGTTCGGCGAGATGCTCACCTTCCAGGCCCTCCTGGCGGCGGAACAGGACCCGGCGCGCCGGCGTGCCCTGCTGGCCCACAAGATCGAGGACATGCTCAACACCGTGGTGCGCCAGGTGGCCTTCTACGACTTCGAGCGCCGCGTCCACCTGGAGCGCCGCGAGGGCGAGGTGTCCGCCGAGCGCATCGGTCAGATCTGGCTGGAGGAACAAGAGCGCAGCCTGGGGCCCGCCTTCCGCTTCGCCGACGAATACCGCCACTACTGGAGCTACGTGCCGCACTTCCTGCACGCGCCGTTCTACGTCTACGCCTACGCCTTCGGCGACTGCCTGGTGAACGCCCTCTACGCCGTCTACGAGGACGGCCACCCGGCGTTCCAGGACAAGTACCTGGACATGCTGCGTGCCGGCGGCAGCAAGCGGCACCACGAACTCCTGGCGCCCTTCGGCCTGGACGCGCGCGATCCCGCCTTCTGGCGGCGCGGGCTGGACGTCATCGCCGACCTCGTGGATCGGCTTGAGAAGGAACTTGAAGACTCATGACGGACGATCGCGAGGCCGACTCCGGTTTTGGACGCTTCCGCCGCTACGCCCGTGTTTCCGCGGCGGCGGGCGGCCTCGCGGCACGCGCCGCCGGCCGGCGCTATTTCGGCGCCGGTGACGGCAGCGTCGGGGCGCAGGACCTGACCGCCGCCCTGGGCGGGCTCAAGGGCCCGCTCATGAAGGTGGCCCAGATCCTCACCACCGTCCCCGACGCCATGCCCGACACCTACGCCGACCAGCTCGCCACGCTCCAGACCAACGCGCCGCACATGGGCTGGCCCTTCGTGCGACGGCGCATGGCCAATGAACTGGGCCGGGACTGGGCCCGGCATTTCGCCGCCTTCGAGCACGAGGCCAGCCACGCCGCCTCCCTGGGGCAGGTGCACAAGGCGCGGGACCGGGACGGGCGGGTGCTGGCCTGCAAGCTCCAGTACCCCGACATGGCTTCCACCGTGGAGGCGGACATCCGCCAGCTCCGGGTGATCCTGGATCTTTACCGGCGCTACGACCCGGCCATCGACCCCGGCGCCGTGCACGACGAGCTGGCCACGCGCCTGCGGGAAGAGGTGGACTACAAGCGCGAGGCCGCGCACATGCGGCTTTACCGCCACCTGCTGGCGGACCAGCCGCGGCTCGCCGTGCCCGAACCCGTGCCGGAACTCTCCACGGGGCGGCTGCTGACCATGACGTGGCTGGACGGCACGCCCATTCCGAAGCTCATCGAGCGGGGCGCCGACCGGGAGACGCGCAACCGGGTGGCGACCGACCTGTTCCGGGCCTGGTACGCGCCCCTCTATCAGTACGGCGTCCTGCACGGCGATCCGCACCTGGGCAACTACGCCGTGGCGCCGGAGGGCGGGCTGAACCTTCTGGACTTCGGCTGTATCCGCGTCTTTCCGCCGGATTTCGTGCAGGGGGTCCTTGACCTCTACGAGGCCCTGCGCACGGACGACGAGGACCTGGCCGTGCGGGCCTATCGCCGCTGGGGCTTCGGCGACCTGAACCGGGACGTGCGTGAAACCCTGAACCAGTGGGCGCGATTCGTCTATGCACCGCTCATGGAGGACCGGGTCCGGGCCATGGACGAGACCAACGCCGGGCACTACGGCCGCGACGTGGCCCGGAAGGTGCACCACGACCTGAAGCGCCTGGGCGGCGTGCGGCCGCCGCGCGCGTTCGTCCTGGTGGACCGGGCGGCCATCGGCATC
>CAJXLG010000274.1 GCA_913055885.1 uncultured Rhodospirillales bacterium | reverse complement strand
CCGTGCCGATTGCGAGAAGAAGGCTCGCAGACGATGTGGTCCATCTTCAAGAGCCTTCGACGTTGCCAGTGGCCGGCGCAGGCCAACCCTCCGGGCGCCGGTGGCGTTGGCACAGTCAGCGTCACGGCGCTTGCCCGATGGAGGAGCATCGGGCGGCGCGCTGCCTGCCCCGGACCCCGATCCGGGGTTCCTCGCCTGTGCCCTAACGACACCGGCGCGCAGCCATCGACTCCGTGCAAAATCCGGGCTAGGATTGGATCGGCCCCGGTCGAGGCCGGGGAACACGAGGGAAGCAGGGATTTCGGAGTCCGCAGGCATGGCTTTTTTCGAGTGGGATGATTCCCTGAGTGTGGGGGTGCCCCTGGTGGACGCGGACCATCAGGTCCTCATCAGCCTTATCAACCAGCTTCACGACACCCTGGAGGACCCGGAGGCGGCCGCCACGGTGGGCAGCGTCCTCAGCGCGCTGGAGGACTATACCGGCTATCATTTCACGCGCGAGGAACGCGCCATGGAGGCGGTGGACTATCCCACGCTTCCGGAGCATCACGAGCGCCACGAAAAACTCAAACAGCAGGTGGCCGAGATCCGGGCGCGCTACGCCCGGGACCCCGCCGCCGTGGACGGGCAGGAGGTCCTGGATTTCCTGAAGGACTGGCTGAAGAACCACATCCTTCAGGAGGACATGGCCTATCGGCCCTACATGGAGGGCCGGCCGGAAGCCATTTCCGCCGCGGAAGAGGTCGCCTTCGTCGATCTCGACGATCTCGACGAGCTGGAGATGGACGGCCTCAACGAAGTCAACAACGCCTTGTGACACCCGGCCCGGGGGAGGCAGCCAATGGCCGATATCGACTGGGGCAGCATGCGGGTTCTGGTGGTGGATGATAACGCCAACTTCCGGCGCATCACCCGCACCATCCTGCAGGCCGTCAAGGTGAAGGAAATCGACGAGGTGGAAAGCGCCGACGCGGCGCTGGAGCACCTCGGGGAAACGACCCCCGACATGATCCTCACGGACTGGCGCATGGAAGGCATGGACGGCCTGGATTTGGTCCGCACCCTGCGCGCCCGGGGCTATGCGACTCCGGTGGTCATGATGACCGGCTATAACGAATCGGATTTCGAGAATCAGGCCCGCGAGGCGGGGGTCAGCGCCTTCATGGAGAAACCCGTGACGCCGAAGGGGCTGGCCCAGGCCATGGCAAAGGCCCTGAAGGCCGCGGAAGCCGCGTGATTGTGAACAGCTATTGACAATGCCGCTTTAAAACCCCTGGAACACCCGCCGCTGGTACGGTACACTACACCGAACGTCTATCCGGACCGGAGGATAAGACCATGGTTGAGGGTGTAGAAAGCGGGGCGATGCCGGTGCGGGCGTCCGAGCTCACGGGGACGGACGCCGGCCGGACGGGTGAGCCCCCGCGTGGCCGGCCTGCCGACGGCCGTTCCGCGCCGGCGGAGCAGCGTGGCGCCGGGGAGGCGCGCACCCGCGAGCTCAATCGTGAGGAAGCGGCCGGTCCGAGGGAATCGAGCCAGCGCGGAAACAGCGGCGCGCAGGGCCGCACCCGGGCGGAGTCGGCCAACCCGTCGGGGTCGGCGCCGATCCGCTTCGATGCCTCTGGTAACCAGCGGGCGGATGCCATGCACGACGGTCGCCCCGGTGCGAGTCGGGAAAGCCAGGGGAACGGCCTTCCCGACGATGCGGCGCGGGTCCTCGGCGGCGATGCGGCGCGGGCGTCCGGTGCTGCCGCGCAGGGGGCGCAAGGCACCGATGGCGACAACGACGGTCGGGCCAACGGCGAGTCCCAAAGGGGCCCGGGCGAAAGCGGTAACGGCGAATCGGAACAGGCCCGGCGGTCGGGCAGGCAGGCCGCTGAGGGCGAGCGGCAGGACCGCAACGGCGAGGAAGAAGAGCGGGATGGTTCGGAAAGTCCCGGTGGGCCGCGCAAGGTGCCCACGGACCCCTTCGATCCCACCAGCGAGCGGGTTCCCCTGGGCGAGGCCATGCTGAAGGCGGCCGAGAAGGTCACCGAAGCGCCCGATCCCAACGGTCCTCTCGACGGGGAGGACAAGACCCTCGGCGAGAAGCTGCTTGCGGAGATCCAGGAATACCGTCAGGCCGGCGAACGCGGTGAGGGCCGGACGCCCCGCCCCAACGCCGTTTCCCTGGTGGCCTGAAGGGTCCGGCCCGGGGGCGCCGTCGCGCCCTGATCGCATTTTCCGATCCCCTCGGATGGGAAAATGCTCTAAACGGGAGCCGGCGCCGCTTCCATCGTGAGATCGCACCAGACGGGGGCGTGATCGGAAGCCTTCTCGCGCCCGCGTTCCCCCTTGTCCACGCCCGCCGCCGTCAGGCGGTCCGTCGCCTGGGGCGAAAGAAGCAGGTGGTCGAGCCTGTAGCCCGTGTCCTTCTGCCAGGCACCGCCGCGATAATGCCACCACGTGAAAAGCCCGGGCCGCGGGTCCATGGTGCGCAGGGCGTCCGTCAGTCCCAGGTGCTGGATGGCCCGCAGGGCGGCGCGTTCGGGGCGGCTGAACAGCACGTCACCCCGGCACCCTTCCGGGTCGTGCACGTCCGCCGGTTCCGGCGCCACGTTGTAGTCCCCCGCCAGGACGAAGGCCTCCTCCCAGGCCAGCAGCGTTCGCGCCCGCTCGTAGAGGCGCGCCAGGAAATCCAGCTTGTAGGTGAACTTGTCGCTGTCCACCGCCTGCCCCATGGGCACGTAGACGGAGGCAACCCGCAGCCGGCCGCCCACCACGGCCTCCACGTAGCGTGCTTCCGTGTCGCTGGCGTCGCCCGGCAGGGTGTCGATGACGTCTTCCACGGAGTCGCGGGCCAGAATGGCCACGCCGTTGTAGGTCTTCTGGCCCACGGGCGTCACGGTGTACCCCCGCTCCTCGAAGGGGGTGCGGGGAAAATCGGCGTCCGTGCTCTTCGTCTCCTGAAGCAGCACAATGTCGGGCGCCGTCCGGTCCAGCCACTCGGTGAGGCGGTTGAGGCGCGCCTTGACGGAATTCACGTTGTAGGTGGCGATGCGACTCACGATGTCTTTCCCGTTCCTTTTGCCCGCGCGCCCTTGTGATCGGGCCGGCCGGGTAGGCTATAATGACGGGCCGAACGATGCCATGCCGTATCGGCTGGCCCAAGAGGCGGGAAGCGCGCCATGAAGCGATCCGTACTGCCTGTTCTGCTCCCCCTCGTGGCGGCGCCCGCGCCGGCCGTCGCCGCGCCGGACTGTTCGGCGGCGAACGCCCCGTCGGTTTCCGTCGATCTGGAGACCGACTACGGCGACGTCACCTACAATTACTCGGAAACGCGCGACGGGATCGCCCGCCGCATGGAGCGCCTGGGCCTGGGGCTGGGCCCCAACCGCCAGGCCAGCGGCCTCACCACCGGGCGCATGGGCTTCCGGGTGAAGACCAGGATGAAGGCGCGCCGCCGCGACGGCGGCGTCTGCATCCACCTGACGCGGGTGGATGCCTGGCTGGGGTACGATTCCCTCACCGTCTACATCCCGCGCAAATATGACGCCGGCTCGTGCGAGCGCCGCGTC
>CAJXLG010000273.1 GCA_913055885.1 uncultured Rhodospirillales bacterium | reverse complement strand
GGTACATCTGGCGCTTCAACAGCACCTGCCAGTACTTGCCGCGCGCCGCCTTGAGGGCTCCCACCGGCCCGGAAAAGTCCACCATGTGCATCCGCGGGCGATAGCCGAAAAGCCACTGATCGGCCAGCGCCTTGGTCACCTGGAGCACCATGCGGCCGTAGGTGTCACCGCCCAGGTTGCAGAACAGGAACTCCACCTCGACGCCCCGGCGCATCATGCGCCACGCCGCCACGGCGGAATCGAAGCCCCCGGACATGAGCACCAGCGCCCTGCCCTGCACGCCGCCCGGCAGGCCCTCGGCGCCCCGGCGGCGCTCCGTGAAGAAGTGGGCGCGGTCCGCGTGGGCCTCGACAAAAACCTTCACGTCGGGATTGGTGAGGCTCACCCCGGCGGCGTACTGGTTGAGCACGCTGCCCAGCCGGCGGTTCAGGTCCTCGCTGCCGTAGGCCTGTTTGGCGAGCTTCTTGCAGCGCACGGCGATGGTGCGGCCGCGCACGGCCTCGGCCAGCTCGCGCTCGCCCACGTCGAGGATGGAGGCCAGGTCCGGGTCGGCGGTGGCGGCCACGGGCGAGATGGAGGCGATGCCGAAGACCCGGGGCAGCACGGAAAGCGCCACGCCGGGCTGGCTGGTGGTGACGTAGATGCGGCCGAAGTCGGCCGTCATGGTGAAGGCCACGCCCTCGCGTTCCAGGGCGTCGCGGATGGTATCGAGAAGCTGGCGGTGGAAGGCCTGCCGCGTCCGGCGCGACTTGATGGCCATTTCGCCGCCGGGCCGCAGCACGATGGTCTGGTCGCCGGTCTCAGACATGATTCCTCAAGACGAGTTCCTTGGGATGGGGGGCGAGATAGGTCTGGTTGGCCAGATAGGCCACCCCGAGGGTGCGCACGTAGTGCTGGATGAGCGTCACCGGCACGATGAGGGGAACGAGCTCGTTGCGGTAGTCGTCGATGAGGGCCTGAAGCTCGGCCTTGTCCTCGTGGCCCAGGTCGCGCTTGAAATAGCCGGCGATGTGCTGGAGCACGTTGACGTGCTTGCGCACCGTCGCGGGGGTCGCCATGGCGGCCATGAAGGCGGCCTGGTATTCCTCCGCCACGGCGTCGCGGTCGCGGTCCTTTGCCCCGGAGACCAGCCGGCCCAGGGCCTTGTAGGCCTGCGGGTCGTGGGCCATGAGCAGAAGCTTCTCGGCGGTGTGGAAGGTCACCAGATCGCCCTGGTGCCACTCGCCCCGGAAGAAACGGGTGACGCGCTCGTAGGCGAAAAGCCGCTCGATGAAGTTCTCGCGCAGGTGCCAGTCGTTCAGCCGCCCCTCTTCTTCCATGGGCAGACGGTGGAAACGCTCGGCCATGGCGGCGGCGAACAGCCCCCGCCCGTTGCGCGCCGGGATGCCCTGGTCGTTGTAGACCCGCACCCGGAACAGGCCGCAGCTCGGCGAGTTCTTCTTGAAGATGTAGCCGGACAGCCCCAGCGATGCCAGCCCCGCCGCCCGCTCGCGGGCGTAGGCGCGCATGGCCTCGGTGTGGTCCGTGCCCGAGCGGCTTCCCACCATGCGCGGGCCGTCGTCGGCGCGCACGAGCTGGAGGGTTTCGCGCGGCGTGCCCAGGCCGATCTCCACCTCGGGGCACACGGGCACGAAGCGCACGAAGCGCCCCAGCCGGTCCATGACGAAGCGGTCCCGCTTGTGCCCCGCATCCCAGCGCACGTTGCGGCCCATGAGGCACGACGACACCCCGACGCGGATCTCCGCGTCGGGCGGCACGAAACCGGGGCGGGGGTCGGCCGCGTCATCCATTATACCACTTCCGCTCGAATTGTTCGACGGTCGTCGGTCGTATCACTCCCACTCGATGGTTCCCGGGGGCTTGGAGGTGCAGTCGTAGGTGACGCGGTTGATGCCGGGCACCTCGTTGACGATGCGGTTGGCCACGCGCCCCAGGAAGGCGGCGTCGAAGGGGTAGAAGTCGGCCGTCATGCCGTCCGTGGAGGTGACGGCGCGCAGGGCCAGGGCGTGGTCGTGGGTGCGCGCGTCGCCCATGACGCCCACCGTCTTCACCGGCAGCAGCACGGCGAAGGCCTGCCAGATGCTGTCATACAGCCCGGCGTTCCGGATCTCCTCCAGATAGATGGCGTCGGCGCGGCGCAGCATGGCCACCTTCTCCGCCGTCACCGCCTGGCCCGGCAGGCGGATGGCGAGCCCCGGGCCGGGGAAGGGATGGCGGTCCACCATGGTCTCGGGCAGGCCCAGCTCGCGACCCAGCGCCCGCACCTCGTCCTTGAACAGCTCCTTCAGGGGCTCGACGAGGGCCATGTTCATGCGCTCCGGCAGGCCGCCCACGTTGTGGTGGGACTTGATGGTAACCGACGGCCCGCCGGTGAAGGAAACGGATTCGATGACGTCGGGGTAGAGGGTGCCCTGGGCCAGGAAGTCGGCGCCGCCGGCCTTTTCCGCTTCCGCCTCGAAGACCTCGATGAAGGTGTTGCCGATGATGCGGCGCTTTTCCTCCGGGTCGTCCACGCCCGACAGCCGGCCCAGGAAGAGGTAGGAGGCGTCGCGGTGGACGAGGCGGACGTTGAAGCGGTCGCGGAAGACCCGCACCACCTCCTCGCCCTCGCCCTCGCGCAGCAGGCCGTGATCGACGAAGACGCAGGTGAGCCGCTCGCCCACGGCCTCGTGCACCAGGGCGGCGGTGACGGCGGAATCGACGCCGCCGGACAGGCCCAGGAGCACCGTGCCGTCGCCCACCTGCTCCCGGATGGCCCTGATGCTCTCCTGCCGGAAGGCGGCCATGGTCCAGTCCCCGCGACAGCCGCAGACGGTCAGCACGAAATTGCGCAGGAGCTTGCCGCCGTCGGGGGTGTGGGCCACCTCGGGGTGGAACTGGAGGCCGTAGAAGCGCCGTTCGTCGTCGGCCACCACGGCATACGGGGCATTGGGGCTGTCGGCCACCACGCGGAAGCCTTCGGGCAGGGCCTCCACCCGGTCGCCGTGGCTCATCCACACCTGCGCCGTGTCGCCCGGCGTCCACACGCGGTCGAACAGGGCGCACGAATCGCGCACGGTTAGCCCGGCGCGGCCGTACTCGTGCTCTTCGGCCAGGGCGACGCGGCCGCCCATCTGGTGCACCATGGTCTGCTGGCCGTAACAGATGCCCAGCACGGGCACGCCCTGCTCGAAGACCGCCCCGGGGGCGCGCGGCGCGTCCTCGACGGTGACGGAGGCGGGCCCGCCCGACAGGATGATGCCGTGCGGCCCGAAGGCGGCGAGGCTTTCCGCCGTCACGCGGGGGAAGGGCCAGATCTCGCAGTAGACCCCGGCCTCGCGCACGCGGCGGGCGATGAGCTGGGTCACCTGGGAGCCGAAATCGACGATGAGAACGGGCTGGTGCTCGGCCATGGACGGTCCTCCGGCGGCGTTGCGGCATCGGGCGGCACGGGACCGTTCCCGTGCGCCCGCTGCGCCGTGATGTCAAGGGGAAAGCGCGGCCGTGATCCGGGATCAAAAAAAGGCTGGAACCCCGTTGGCCCTGACGAATCAGGGAGTTAGGTTCGGTAAGGAGAAA
>CAJXLG010000272.1 GCA_913055885.1 uncultured Rhodospirillales bacterium | reverse complement strand
AACTCATGCATACCGTGTTTCCGCATCCCACACTCTCGGAGAGCCTGCACGAATCCGTCCTTGACGCATTCGGCCGGGCCATCCATTTCTAGACCCATGAGCGACCATCGCCAGCGTCATCCGGAAAAGGCTCACCGGCCCGACAACCTGTCGCCGCGCAAGCCCGACTGGATCCGGGTCAAGGCGCCCACGTCGCCCGAGCACGCCGAGATCCGGCGGCTCATGCGGTCGCGCCACCTGCACACCGTGTGCGAGGAAGCGGCCTGCCCCAACATGGGCGAATGCTGGGAGCGCCGCCACGCCACCTTCATGATCCTGGGGGAAACCTGCACGCGCGGCTGCGCCTTCTGTAACGTGGGCACGGGGCGCCCGGCGCCGCCCGATCCGGAAGAGCCCGACAACCTCGCCGCCTCCGTGGTGGAGATGGGGCTCAAGCACGTGGTCATCACTTCCGTGGACCGCGACGACCTGGCGGACGGCGGTGCCGCCCAGTTCGTCGCCTGCATCGACAAGATCCGGGCCGCGGCCCCGGGAACGAGCATCGAGGTGCTCACGCCCGACTTCCGCGACAAGCCCGGGGCGCTGGAGGCGGTGGTTGCCGCCGAGCCGGACGTGTTCAACCACAACCTGGAAACCGTGCCGCGGCTCTATCCCACCATCCGCCCGGGGGCGCGTTATTTCCACTCGCTGCGGGTCCTGCAGCGGGTCCGCGAGCTCAATCCGCGGCTTTTCACCAAGTCCGGCCTGATGGCCGGCCTGGGCGAAGAGATCCGCGAGATCGAGCAGGTCATGGACGACATGCGCCAGGCCGGCGTGGATTTCCTCACGGTGGGGCAGTACCTTCAGCCCACGCGCAAGCACGCGCCGGTGGCGCGGTATCTGACGCCCGAAGAGTTCGACGCCCTGGGGCGCACGGCCTATGCCAAGGGCTTCCTGATGGTGGCGTCCAGTCCCTTCACCCGTTCGTCCCACCACGCCGACCAGGATTTCGAGCGTCTGCGCGCGGCGCGGCATCAGGCCGAGGCGACGGAGGCCGTGTAGCAGGCATGCCGACTCACGCCGAACAAAGGACCCTGCCGTACGCCTGCGAGCAGATGTTCGACCTCGTGGCCGATGTCGAACGGTATCCCGAGTTCCTGCCCTGGTGCACGGCGGCGCGCATCCGCTCGCGCCAGGACAACGTCTTCTGGGCGGACCTGATGGTGGGCTTCAAGATGGTGCGGGAGCGCTTCACGTCCCGTGTGGAGCTGGACCGCCCGCACCGCATCAATGTCGAGTACACGGAAGGTCCGTTCCGGTACCTCAACAACCACTGGGTCTTCTATCCCCAGGACGACGGCGGCTGCCTGATCGATTTCTACATCGACTTCGAATTCCGCAACCGCATGCTCCAGCGCCTCATGGGCGCCCTGTTCAACGAGGCGGTGGGGATGATGGTGCACGCCTTCGAGAAGCGGGCGGAAAACCTGTACGGCGCGGACACCGGCGTCGCCCGGCGGCAGCACGGCGAATAGACGCCGCTACACCAGGGCATCCAGCATGGCGAGGGCCGTTGTCACCGTCGCTTGGCGCACGGCGGTCCGGTCGCCGTCGAAGTGATGGGCGGCGTGGTCCGTGCGCCCGTCGCGCCGGGCCGCCGCCAGGTGCACCAGGCCCACGGGCTTTTCCGGCGTGCCGCCCGAGGGTCCGGCGATTCCCGTCACCGCCACGGCAAGATCCACCGGCGCCGCGTCCAGGGCCCCCGCCACCATCGCGCGCGCCACGGGGGCGCTCACCGCGCCGTGGTCGGCCAGTGTTTCGGCCGGCACCGCCAGCAGGTCCATCTTGGCCTGATTGGTGTAGGTGATGAAGCCGCGTTCCATCACCGCCGACGCCCCGGAAACGCCGGTCAGCGTGGCGAAAATGAGACCGCCCGTGCAGGATTCCGCCGTTGCTGCGGTGAGCCCGGCCTGACGGCAGCGATGGAGCAGGGATGCGGCAAGATCCTCGGGCATCGTCGGTGTGGTCACGGCGCTCGTACTCGCCTGACCATCCCTCGTATCGCCGTTCGCTACCTGAACGACGACAGAGCCGGACCCACCGGTGGCCCCCGGCACCCGCCGGTCGGCCCAGCCCACGGGCCACGGCTTGAGCACGTCGAACAGCCGGAAAAGCAGGAAGGCGAGGGCCCAGGCGGCGGGACTGGCCCCCGCCGCCAGACAGGCCAGCCACTGGCCCGCGGCCTCGTCGATGACCACGGGCGCCGGATCGTGCGTGCCCGTCCGGCGCATGTAGCCGGCGGTGGCCCAAAGGCCCAGGCCGCTTATGACGATGGTGCCAACCGCCAGCCCCCACGGGCCGGCGGCCCGGTGGGCCAGCCCGGCCATCACCAGGGCGGCCAGCGACCCCCAGGTCCCGGGCATTCCGGGGAGATAGCCGCTGCCCCCCCAGGTGGCGAGAAAGACGGCGGGCGCGTTCAAGGGCGGGCGAGTCGGGGGCATGGCGCTCCTCTGCCGATCCGGCCGGCGGGCACGGGCCGTCGTTGACCGATCCCGGCCCGGCCCGGCATGACCGTGCCTTTAAGCAGAATGTTGTAGTCCGGTTAATATCGTCCTTGCCCCCCCGCTCCCCGCCACGCTACGGTCCTCCGGAAGGATATGCCGGACACCATGCCGGTCACCGCGACGGCCCGAACAACCATAAAACACCGGGCAAGAGTGCCAACAAGGGGGGATGACGCGTGGTCGACAACCAGTACGACCCTCAATCGTCACACCATCGCTCGTTCCGCGGTCGGCTGCGGGCGCTTTTTCCGGAGCGCCAGCTTCTGGTCCGCAGCGACAACCGGGTGCGCACCCTGCGGCTGCCCACGTGGGCGCAGGTAACGGTGGTGGTCATTGCCCTCGGGGCTGCCGGCTGGGTGGGGTTCGCCAGCTACAAATACGCCCGGCACGCTGAAATCGTCGCCCAGAAAGAGCGCCGCATCCGGGAAAACCGGCTTGCCTATCAGTCTGTCCTGGTTCAGGTGGCGGAGTATCGCAAGAAATTCGATTCCATTACGCGCGAGCTGGAAACCAATCACTCGGAAATGCTCAAGCTCGCGGAGAAGAATACGGCGCTCAAGGAAAATCTAGAGGCCGTTCAGTCGCGGCTCAAGACCGTGGCGGAAGAGCGCCGTGCCACCGAAAAGCGCCGGGAGCGCCTCCGCGAGCGCCTCCAGGCGCTGTCGGAGGAGATGCGCGGTCTTTCCACGGAGAAATACTCCCTGGTCCGCGACATGGAGAACCTGCGCCGGCGCCTGGTGAAGGTGACGGCCGCGCGGGATGCCGCGCTCAAGGCATCCACCGTCCGGAAAGAGAAGGTGGCCTCCCTGAAACAACAGGTGCAGGCCCTGGAGAACAGCCAGCAGGCCGTGGTGAAGCGCCTCACGGATCTTGCCGGCCGCACCGTCGGCGAGCTGGAAGACACCCTGGCCATGACCGACATCAACATTGACAAGATGCTTGGCCGGGTGCGCGAAGGCGGTCACGGTGTCGGCGGGCCCTTTGTCGAGCTCGACCCGGGCGACATGCCCAGCAAGACGTTGCGCACGGATCTTGCCGACCTTAATCA
>CAJXLG010000271.1 GCA_913055885.1 uncultured Rhodospirillales bacterium | reverse complement strand
GGTGGTGAACATCTCCACCACCCAGGAGGTGAAGGGCCACAAGGGCATGCCCCGGCCGCAGGTGCCCGAGGGATCGCCGTTCGAGGACTTCTTCAAGAAGTTCTTCGAGCAGATGCCCGAGGGGCCGCCGCGCAAGGCCACGTCGCTGGGCTCCGGCTTCATCATCGACCCCTCGGGGCTGGTGGTGACCAACAGCCACGTGGTGAAGAAGGCGGACTCCATCCGCGTCATCCTGCAGGACGATACGGCCCTGGAGGCCGAGGTGGTGGGCCGCGACCCCAAGCTGGACGTGGCGCTTCTGAGGGTGGACACGGACCGCGAGCTGCCGTCCGTGGAATTCGGCGATTCCGGCAAGACGCGCGTGGGCGACTGGGTGCTGGCCATCGGCAACCCCTTCGGCCTGGGCGGCACCGTCACGGCGGGCATCGTCTCCGCCCGGGCGCGGGACATCAACGCCGGCCCGTACGACAGCTTCATCCAGACCGATGCCGCCATCAACCGGGGCCATTCCGGCGGCCCCATGTTCAACATGGACGGCAGGGTCATCGGCATCAACACGGCCATCCTGTCGCCCTCGGGCGGCAGCATCGGCATCGGCTTCGCCATCCCCGCCAACCAGGCCAAGGCGTCCATCAAGGACATCCGCGAATACGGCCGTGTCCGCCGCGCCTGGCTGGGGGTGCGCATCCAGTCGGTGAGCGAGGAGATCGCCAACAGCCTGGGGCTGGACGCGGCGCACGGCGCCCTGGTGGCCGACGTCAAGGCGGGCAGCCCGGCGGCCGAGGCCGGCCTCAAGGTGGGCGACGTCATTCTCGCCTTCGACGGCCGCAAGGTGCCGGAGATGCGGGAACTGCCGCGCATGGTGGCGGAAAGCCCCATCGGCGAGGCGGTCCCCGTCAAGGTGTGGCGTGACGGCACGCGCGAGACCCTTGAGGTCACCCTGGGCGAGATGCCCGAGAAGACGGGCATGGGGCAGAAGGAGCAGAAGGCCCCCGAGAAGGCGCCCGAGAAGGCCGACGGCCGGCTCGACAAACTGGGCCTGCGGGTCGCCGCCATCGACGCCGAGGCCCGCCAGCGCTTCGACCTGCCCGCCGACGCGTCCGGCGTGGTGGTGACCGACGTGGCGGCCGGCAGCCCGGCGGGGCGCAAGGGCGTCCGGCCCGGCGACCGGGTGCTGGAGGTGAACCAGCAGAGCGTCGCCACGCCCGATGACGTGGTGGCCCAGGTGAAACGCGCCCGCGAGGCGGGCCGCAAGTCGGTGCTCTTCCTGATCCAGGGGAACAAGGGCCTGCGCTTCGTGGCCCTGAAGCTTCCCAAGGGCGAGTAGGCGGGCCGCCATACCCGGCGGCGGGCCCCGCGCCGTGAAGGCGCGGGGCCCTTTTCCGTTTACCGCCAGTTAATTGCGGCGCAACATGGTTATTGTGCTTTGCACATAAACAGTGCGAAGCCCGCGGAGGCGATTCATGAGCCACATGAGCGAGCAGCTCTACGAGGAACTCACCGGCCATCACTTCGAGGACCTCGAAGTGGGCATGTCGGCGGCCTACGCCAAGACCATCACGGAGGCCGACATCCATGCCTTCGCCGGCGTGTCGGGCGACACCAACCCGGTGCACCTGGCGGAGTCCTACGCCGAGGACACCATGTTCAAGGGGCGCATCGCCCACGGGTTGATCTCGGCGGGCCTGCTGTCGGCCGTCTTCGGCACACGGCTGCCCGGCCCGGGCGCCGTCTGGGTGCGCCAGAACCTGCATTTCAAGGCGCCCGTGAAGCCCGGCGACACCGTGGTGGCCCGTGTGGAAATCACGGAGCTGCGCCCGGAGAAGAACCGCGCCATCTTCAAGACCGAGTGCTGGAACGGCGACACCCTCGTCATCGACGGCGAGGCGGAACTCATGGTGCCGCCCCGCAAGGGCTGAGGCGGCGCGGCGTTCCCGTCTTGCACGGGCCGTCCAGGTAGACTAGGTGTGGCGGCCCCAGGCGTAACCGAGGGAAGGCCGCCGCCCATGCGCATCTTTCGGCACTTCGAGTCCACCCCCCGCGAGGCGCGCGGCGGGGTGGTGGCCCTTGGCAATTTCGACGGAGTCCATCGCGGCCACCGGGCCGTGATCGAGGAGGCCCGGGGCGTGGCGCGCCGCCTGGGGGCGCCGCTCCAGGTGATGACCTTCGAGCCCCACCCGCGCGCCTTCTTCAAGCCCGAGGCGCCGCCCTTCCGGCTGACGCCCTTCCGCATCAAGGCCCGCGACATCGAGGCCCTGGGGGTCGATCATCTGTTCATGCAGCACTTCGACGAGCGCTTCGCCGCCCTGTCGGCCGAAACGTTCGTCGATGACGTGCTGGTGGCCGGCCTTGGCGTGCGGCACGTGGTCACCGGCTACGATTACGTTTTCGGGTCCGGCCGGCGCGGCACGGTGGCCTTCCTGGACGAGGCGGCGCAGGCGCGCGGCTTCGGCTTCACGTGCGTGCCCCCGGCGGGCGAGGAACACGGCCCGGTGTGGTCGTCGTCGCGCATCCGCGAGGCGCTGGAAGCGGGACGGCCCGGCGATGCCGCGCGCATGCTGGGGCACTTCTGGGAGATCGAGGGCCGCGTCCGGCGCGGCGACGCGCGCGGCCACCAGCTCGGCTTCCCCACCGCCAACCTGGGCCTGGACGACTACCTGCGCCCGGCGGGCGGCGTCTACGCCGTGCGCGCCGGCGTCGATCACGGCCCCGAAACAACCTGGCACGACGGCGTGGCCAACCTGGGCACCCGGCCCACCGTGGACGGCGCCGGTGAGCCGGTGCTGGAGGTCCACCTTTTCGACACCGGAACGGACCTCTACGGGGCGCACCTGCGGGTGCAGTTCATTACCCACCTGCGCCCCGAGAAGCGGTTCAGCGGCCTGGAGGAGCTGAAGGCCACCATCGCCGCCGATTGCGAGATGGCGCGCCGCGTGCTGGCGGAGACGGCGCGTTAGGGCCGGGCCCGCTCGTATCATTGGCCTTGCAAAACGGGCGTGAGGGGCTTCCCATTAACCCGATGGGAGGATCGCCATATGCGGTCCGTTGGGGGGTATTCGCTCCACCCGGCGGCTAGCTCTTTTAAGCGCGTTCCCAGGGATGGATGGCGGCGCAAAGTACGCACGCTTGACCTTCCGGTAAAGCTATACTACCCTCCCAAGAAATGGCTGTCCCGTTAACCGAGCAGTCAGTTTTCGCTAAAGATCCCGATAACCGACCGTTATCGAGGTTTGTTCATGACAAATTCCGGACGAGATTCAGACGACATCGAAGGGGGTCTCCCAGCTCTTCCCTGGGAAAACCCGAAATTAATAACCCAGAGTGAATTAAGGGATTATAGTGATTACACCGCAACGCGGATTCACAATGCTTTAATTGCCAAAGCATCGACCTACCAGTCATTATTTTATCATGTCCAGTGGAGCATGTCCACCTTTGAAGATGTCGATACGACGCGATCTGATTTTGAGTCTTCCATAATAGTAGATTGCGTATTCAAAAATTGTTCTTTTTCGAACGACGACATCAGATCCGTGATGTTTCGCCGTTGCGAGTTTTACGGATGTGACTTTTCAGATGCATACGTTGACGATTGCAGTTTTATAGACTG
>CAJXLG010000270.1 GCA_913055885.1 uncultured Rhodospirillales bacterium | reverse complement strand
CGGTGGCGGCGAAATCGACGATCTCCCCGGGGTCGAGGCCGGCGGCCACCAGGGCGTCCTTGAGGGCCTGGCGCACGGAAAAATCCGGATTTTCCAGCGTCGGGTGGATGCCGAAATCCAGGAAGACGAGCTGCGCTGCCTTGGGATGCTCGGTGGCGATGCGGGCGACGCGGGCGGCGCAGTCAGCCACCTTGCCGCCGTCCGCCCGGCCGGCCTCCGGATCGAGGAGCCGCGGATCAAGGGCGGCCTTGCGGCCGTCCGTGGCCACGCGCAGCATGTTGTCCTGGCGCGGATCCACGTTGGCGCCGGACAGCTTCCGGGCGCGTACCGCCAGCTCGTGCATGAAGGCCGCCTGGGCGGGGGTGCGCTCGATGCGGGCCACCTCCACCTCGCGGGCGGGCAGGTCGATGCCCGGAATGTCCCCGGTGCGCACCACGTCCACGAAGGACCGGTTGATCTGGTCCAGTTCCGGCAGGTTGACGAACCGGGCGAGGCGGGTGGACGGCACGATCTGCCCGGCCACGTTGACTTCCAGCCGCGATTCCGGGGCGGCGAACACCCGCGCCCAGGCATCGAAGGCGTGCAGGCCGCGCCGTTCCAGGGCGCCGGGCACCTGCAACCGGTGCCAGTTGTACAGCTCGGCCAGGCTGTTGGCGATGGCGGTGCCCGTGCCCAGGCCGTGCAGGCCGCCTTCCTGGCGCACCAGCCGGATGATGTCGTAGAGATGGGCGGCGCGCTGGCTCTCGCCCGAGGGCAGGCCCTTGACCCGGTCCATGCCCGAGGCGATCCACAGGTTCTTGTATTTGTGGGCCTCGTCCACCAGGAGCATGGTGCTGCCCACGTCTTCCCAATAGACGGCGTCGTCCTTGCGCTCCTCGGCACGCAGGTCGGCCAGGCGCTTTTCCTGGCGTTCCACCTTCTTGGCGAGCTGTTTCACGGTGCGGTTCTTGTCGGCGGCCGCGGCGTCGCCGCACTGGCCGCGGGCGCGGTGCAGGGCGGCGCGATAGGGGGCCAGGTCCTGTTCCGCCAGGTCGGCCTGATGGTCGGGGCGGATGGGCAGCAGGTCCAGGGCCTCGTGGGGCGCGATGACGGCGTCCCAGTCGCCGGCCGCCGCGCGCGCCCAGAAGGCGTTACGCTCGCCGGCCGTCACCGTCTCCTTGCGGGGCCACACCAGGAAGCGCTTGCCCGGATACATGGCCTTCGCGGTGTCGGCGAAGTCCGGCAGGGTGGGGCCGTGCACGGCGATGACCGGCTTGCGGGCGAGGCCCATGCGGCCCGCCTCGATGGCGCAGGCCACCTTGGTGGCCGTCTTGCCCGCGCCCACCTCGTGGTAGAACAGGGTGTTGCCTTCCTGGAGGAAGCGCCACACGGCGTTCGTCTGGCTGGGGCGTTCCTTGAGCAGGGCGCGCCACTCGGGGCTCATGTCCGGAAAGGCCAGATGGGACCCGTCGTAGCGCCGGGCCACGCTCCGGTTGAACCGCGCGTTATAGCGCGCTTCCAGGCGCTGGCGGCGCTCCGGTTGGGCACCCAGGAAGTCGCGGAAGCCTTGATGCAGGGCCTGGATGCGTGAGCGCACGTCGGCCGTGGCCCGCACGTCTACGCCGCCGGCGTCGTCTCGTACCACGGGTGTGCGGCCGTTGAGCCCCGCTTCGAGGAGTTTCAGGGGCTCCAGGCGGCCGCTCGCCGACAACCGCCGGCCGCCGGGGCTGTCCTGGATCCGGCGGCGGCCGGCGCGGCTTGCCGGATCGACGGTCCAGCGGTTGTCGTGATCGTCGTGGACGACGCGGACGTCCCCGGGCGCCACCTGCAGCTCGTGGGCGGCCCAGGCCGTCACGTCCGCCGCCGGGACCCAGGGCGATCCCAGGGGCACGGCGATGTCGGACCAGCGCACCGGGTCGGGCAGGGCGGCCGCCAGGGCCTCGACGTTGGGCGCGAAACGGTCGGGCTCCAGCTCGGCGGCCTCGCGCGCCTCGGCCAGCTTGTCCTTGACGTCGCCGGCGAGGTAGGCGTCCCGGACCTCCAGGGCGCTGCTTCCGGGCGTTTCGAACGCGAGGCCGGCGTCCACCAGCGCCCGCGTGACGGCCGCGGGGTCGTCCCGGCCCAGGAGAGCGGCGATGCGCGCCGCGCCGGGCCGGCCGCTCTCGTTCAGGGATATGGCCAGGGCATCTTCCAGGCTGTCGGCCCGCTCCGGCGGGCTGACGGGGCCCAGGACGTCGCGCTCGAAGATGGGGGATGCCTTCACCGGCCGGCCGTCCGCCATGCCTTCCAGGGCGAACAACAGGGCCGAGTCCGGATCGCGGCGCACAAGGCGCTCGGCGCGCGTCCCGCGCAAGGGGCCGTGGGTGGCGGCGAAGGTGTCGTAGGCCCGGTGCAGCGCCGCCCGGTCGGCCGCGCGCTGGGCCTCGGACACGCTGTCCTGCTGGCCCTTGAGGACGCGGCGCAGGGCGTCACGCACGGGGAGGGCGGCCCGTACCAGGGTGGCGTCCCCGCCCGACAGGCCCGGGTCCTCCGCCGTGTCGCCGCGCCGCACCAGGACGTCCCCCGCCGGGCCCTCGAAATAGGCGCCGTCGCGCACGTAGCCGGGCGGCTCCACGCCGGCCGGCGCGGCTTCGCGCGCCGGGGGTGCCGGACGCGCCGTCATGATGTTTTCGGGCAGCTCGGCCAGGCGTTCGCGCACGCGGGCGGCCACCCCTTCCTGAAGACTCTCGCCTTCCGGAACTTCCAGCCGGGCGATGGGCCAGGCTTCGCCGTCGCGGCCGGCGAACCGCGTTTCCGAGCGCTCCATGCGGCCGATGATGGCCTCCGGCCGGTCGGCGTACCAGCGGTTCACGGGGATGGGGCCGCCGCCCAGGGGATCGGGCACGGTGGTGGTGCCGATCCAGTCGGGCTCCTCGGCCAGGGCGCGGTCCCGCGCCACGGGGCTCATGTCGGAAAGCCGCGTTTCCCGGGGCTGGAAGATCAGGATGTCCGCGTCGGCCTGGGTGGCGGCGGCCTGATCCATGGCGCCCGCCGGCAGGCGGATGGCGCCGACCAGGCGCGCCCGGTCGCGCATGGCCTCGCGCAGCCGGGGGTTCTTGCGATCCAGGGTCCAGCGGCTGGTGATGAGGGCCGCCAGGCCGCCCGGGCGCACCCGGTCGAGGGTGCGCAGCACCATCCAGTCGTGAATGGGGGCGCCGAGGTGGTTGTATTCCGGGTCGCGCACCGCATAGTCGCCGAAGGGCACGTTGCCGATGGCGGCGTCGAAGTGATGGGGCGGCACGGCGACGTCCTCGAACCCGGAGGCGCGCACCCGGGCGGCGGGATAGAGGGCGCGCACGATGCCGGCCGCCACGGGCTCGGGTTCCACGGCCATGACGTCCGTATCGGGACGGCTGGCGCGGGGCAGGGTGCCGATCAGCCAGCCCGCCCCGGCGGCGGGCTCCAGGAGGCGGCCGCCCCGGAAGCCGGCGCGATGCAGGCCCTCGTGCAGGGCGGCGGCGATGCGGCCGTCAGTGTAGTGGGCGTTGGGCGTGGAGGCTACCAGGGCGTTCATCTCCTCGTCGGACAGCAGGCGCGCCAGCTCCTGGCGCAGGCGGATCACCCGCGCGGGGCGCGGCCCCTGGCCGAAGGCCACCT
>CAJXLG010000269.1 GCA_913055885.1 uncultured Rhodospirillales bacterium | reverse complement strand
CCGTCCGCGAGCCGAATACGGCCGGACCCCTGGACATGCAGGAAAAAAGCCTCAACGGGATCGGCCGCCCACGCCAGGACCGGCGCCGGCAGGCGGGTTTTGGCGATTTCGGCCCGTGGGGGATAGGGGACGAATTCGCCGTCCTCCACCCGGCCCACCACACGGCGTCCTTCCATATCGGAGTCGAAACGGCCGAGATCCGCCGTGATGTGATCGCGCGGGACGCCGTACAAGGGAACGTCGAAGCGTTCCGTTTTCCGTCGGCGCCCCGCCAGGCCGATTTCGTAATAGCCGGTGATGCGGCCTTTGGCATCGCCTCCCGCGCTCAGGCGGACAGGCCGGAAATGCTTGCGCAGGGTGCGGCGGACGGCGGCGCTCTGCGGCGGGGTTTCCGCCAGGGCGCGGCAGCCGGTGCGCCAGTCGGCCACGGTCCCGGCCGGATCCAGGCGGGTTTGCGGGTCACGCTTGAGGAGGGCACGGCATGAGCGCCGCAGGGCGGGGAGGGCGGCTGCCTGGTCGCCCGCCGTCCAGCCCGGCAGCGATGACCAGGTTACGGGTGTATACGTGGGCCCGGTCGGGCGCGGGGCGCATCCCGCGAGGACCAGACCCACCAGGAGCAGGATCGTCTTCCGCCACACGGGGTCACTCCGGACTGCGGGTGGCGACGAGCTGCCAGTTGGGATCTTCGGCCGTAACGTCGCGGGCAAAGGTCCAGATGTCGGTAACGGTCTCCGTCGTCGACGGATCACCTTCCGTGATATGGCCCCGGGAATCCTTGAGCACGTTTGTCTGGTCGCTCACGAAGGTCACGGTCAGGCGGGCCATGTTGCCTTCCAGCTCCGCGTCGGTAATCTCAGCCGATTGCAGGGTGTGGATGGTCGTCTCGAGGGTTTCGTCGGCTTCTTCCCGCTGACTGATCGCCGACTCGAAATCGCCATAGACATCCTCGGCCAGAAGGGGCCGCAGGGTTTCCCGGTCACCCCGGGCGAAGGCGTCGATGATCATGCCGAACGCCGCCTGGGCACCCTCAAGAAAGGTATTGGGCTCGAAGCGGGGATCCGCCACCTGAAGCCGGGTGAGCGTCGCGGCCACGCTCTCCTCGGCCTCGCCCTGTTCCTCGACGGCCTGGCGCTCGGCCGTGCGGCGCCGCATGGGTACGACCTTGTCGTCCTCCTTTTCCGGCGCTTCCTGGGTCTCCTGGTCATCCCCGGCTTCTTCGGAACGCCGGAAAGGACCCGGATGTTCCTTTTCATTGCCCGTACGACGGCCCAGGACACTGCGCAGGCGCAGCACCAGGAAAGCCGCCAGCATGGCGAAGAAAACAATGTCGAGGAAAGCGAATCCGCTGTCCATGTCAGCCCTCTCGCGGCCGGCGGCTGGACCCGCTGGGGCCGCTCGGGTTATGGGTCATGCCGGATGCGGCGTGCCTTCCGGCGCGTACGTCCAGACATAAGGGTTCACATGGCGAAGGGCAAGGATGCCGCTTCTTCTCATTTTCCTCCTGCTGGTCGGCATTCCCGTTATCGAAATCGCCCTCTTCATCGAAGTGGGCGGTTGGCTGGGGGTGTGGCCCACCATCGGGCTTGTCGTGCTCACGGCGCTCGCGGGCAGCGTGCTTTTACGCCTCCAGGGCCTTGCGGTGCTGGCGCGGGTGCAGGCCAGCGTTGATGCCGGCCGGCTGCCGTTGAGTGAACTGTTCGACGGTCTTTGCCTCCTTGTCGCCGGTATCGTTCTCCTCACGCCCGGCTTTTTCACCGATGCCATCGGTCTCCTGCTTTTCCTGCCGGGTCTGCGGACGCTGTTGCGTGGTCTGGCGACCCATATTGCCCTGCGGCGGGGCTTCACCGTGGATACGGGGCCGGCCGCCGGGGGCGGTTTCCGCACGGATACAGGTGGCGATGGTCATGGGCCGATCATCGACGGGGAATGGGAGACTCCGTCCGAGGATCGTGATGGTGTTGATCTGCCGCCCGGGGAGGGCGGCCCGGACCGGTGGTCGTAGAGGTTGTTCCCGGCGAATCAGCGTGCTAGGTCTTCCCGACCAGATGTCGGAAACCACGGGAGGAACGCACCATGGCTGAGAGCGGCAACGAAGCCGATGCGCCGGGAAGCGACGAGGAAGGCACGCCGCCCCTCGTCGTCCACGGGCAATACATCAAGGATTTCTCCTTCGAGGTTCCGGGCGCTCCGCAAATTTTTCAGGAACTGGAAGATTCCCCGCAAATCCACATTGACGTGGATACCAAAGCCCAGGAACTTCACCAGGATATTTATGAAGTCGTCTTGACGATTACGGCCAATGCCACTGGCGAAGGCAAGACGGCGTTTATCCTGGAGCTGTCTTATGCTGGTGTGTTCGGTGTGAATCTGCCCCGGGAAAACCACAACCCCGTGGTCATGATCGAGGCGCCGCGGTTGCTGTTCCCCTTCGCGCGCTCCCTGATCGCGGACGTTACGCGCGACGGCGGGTTCCCGCCGCTGATGCTGTCCCCGATCGATTTTGCGGCCTTGTATCAGGAACGGCAACAGGAGCAGGGGACACCGCAACAGGAAGCGCGGGAAACCTGAAACGCGATCAGCCGCCGCGCTACGCCCACCACAGGGGTTCTTTCAGCCGTTCCAGAAACCTGGCGTGCGCGGCGGCCTCTTCGGCTGTCGGTGCATGGGCTCGCGGCGGTTGGGGGGCGCGTCCATCCCCGATGGCGGGCATCCCTGTTCCCGGTGTTGCCTGATCCGCGCCCAATTCCAGGTCCGGCTGCCGGCCACCGCACAGCTCAAGATACACGTCCGCCAGAAGCTGCGAATCGAGAAGCGCCCCGTGCACAGTCCGGTTGGCGTTGTCCACGCCGAACCGGCGGCACAGGGCGTCAAGGCTTGCCTGGGCCCCCGGAAACTGTTCGCGGGCCATGGCCAGGGTATCGATGGCCCGATCCGATGGCAGGGGATCGTAGCCGATCCGTGTCAGTTCCGCGTTGATAAACCCCATATCGAAACTGGCGTTATGAATCACCAGCGATGCATTATCGATAAAATTAAGAAACGAATCGACTATATCAGAAAAACGCGGTTTATCCGAAAGAAACGTTGAATCCAGGCCGTGCACTTCGTAGGCTTCAGCCGGAACATCCCTTTCCGGATTAAGGTATACGTGGTAGGTACGGTTCGTAGGAATATGATTATCCAGTTCCAGGCATCCGATTTCAACCAAACGATGACCGCTCTTCGGGTCGATCCCCGTTGTCTCGGTATCAAGAACAATTTCACGCACGCGTCTCTCCCTTCAAATCAGCAAGGACGTGGGCCAAGCGTCGGCGGGTATCATAGAGACCCAGGCCCGTGGGAACAAGATAGTCGGCCCGTGTCCACTTTAAGGTCTCCGGCGCCTGATTCCGCCGGGTCGCGAGAAGGCGTGCCGATGTCATGCCGGGGCGTTCAAGCACGCGCCAGGCCTGTCGATACGGCGGCACCGTCACGACAAGAACAGCGTCGCATCGCGCGTCGGCACCGGTCTCGAAAAGCAACGGGATGTCCAGTACCGCGATGGGCACACGGCGCCGGCGCGCAGCAGCAAGAAACCGCCGTTCGCGTTGGCGGACACGTGGGTGGAGAATGGCCTCAAGCCGGCGAAGCGCAG
>CAJXLG010000268.1 GCA_913055885.1 uncultured Rhodospirillales bacterium | reverse complement strand
CACCAGCCAGGCGGAGCTGGAGGAGCTGGTGAGCAGCTCCCTGGAGCGCGCGGGGCTCCTGGACGAGGTGAAGGACCGCATGGACGCCCCGGGCACGGGGCTCTCCGGCGGCCAGCAACAGCGCCTGTGCATCGCCCGGGCGCTCGCCGTGGACCCCGAGGTCATCCTGATGGACGAGCCGTGCTCCGCCCTTGATCCCATCGCCACGGCGCGCATCGAGGAGCTGGTGGACGAGCTGCGCGCCAACTACACCATCATCATGGTGACCCACTCCATGCAGCAGGCGGCACGGGTGTCGCAGCGCACGGCCTTCTTCCACCTGGGCAACCTGGTGGAATGCGGCCCCACGGACCAGATGTTCACCAACCCGTCGGAAAAGCTCACCCAGGGGTACATCACCGGCCGCTTCGGCTGACGGAGGCCGCCATGACGGAAGCCCCGCACATCGTCCGCTCGTACGACGAGGAGCTGGGCCGCCTGGACACCCTGGTGGCCCGCATGGGCGGCCTCGCCGAGGCGCAGCTCGAATGCGCCGTGCGCGCCCTGGCGCGCCGGGACTCCGACCTTGCCGGCCGGGTGGTCGCCAACGACAGCCGTATCGACAGCCTGGACCGGGAGATGCATGCCACCGCCGTGCGCCTCCTGGCCCTGCGCCAGCCGGCGGGCGTGGACCTGCGCACCGTGGTGTCGTGCCTCACCCTCTCGGGCGACCTGGAGCGCATGGGCGACTATGCCGCCAACATCGGCAAGCGCGTCCTGGCCCTCAACCAGGTGGACCAGGTGGCCACCGCCCACAGCGTGCCCCGCATGGGCACTCTGGTGCAGGAGCTGGTGCACGAGGTGGTGGAGGCCTTCCTGTCGCGCGACGCCGCCCGGGCCCGGGCCGTGTGGCGGCGCGACACCGCCGTGGACGACGTCTACGCCAGCTTTTTCCGCGAGGCGGTCACCTACATGATGGAGGACCCGCACAACATCACGGCCTGCACGCACCTGATGTTCATCGCCAAGAACGTCGAGCGCATCGGCGACCACTGCACCAACATCGCCGAGCGGGTGCACTTCCTGGTGGCCGGCGAGGTGATGCCGGTGCGCCACCGGGTGGACCAGGAAACGCCGGAAGGGGGCAGGGATGGTCACGGAAACGACGGATAAGCCTCGGGTCCTCGTGGTGGAGGATGAGGCGGACCTCATCACCATGCTCCGCTACAACCTGGAGCGCGAGGGCTTCGCCGTGGACGAGGCCACCGACGGCGACGAGGCCCTGCGCCGCGTGGCGGAGCGGACGCCCGACGTGGTGGTGCTCGACTGGATGCTGCCCGTGACCTCCGGCCTGGAGGTGTGCCGCCAGATGCGCCGCCGCGAGGACACGGCCGAGGTGCCCATCCTCATCCTCACGGCGCGGGGCGAGGAGCACGACCGGGTGCGTGGCCTGAACACGGGGGCCGACGACTACGTGGTGAAACCCTTCTCCACCCCCGAGCTGGTGGCCCGGCTGAACGCCCTCCTGCGGCGCAGCCAGCCGGCCCGCGACAAGGGGGCACTCACCTACGACGACATCGAGATGGACCTCTCCGCCCACCGCGTCACGCGCGGCGGGCAGCCCGTCCACCTGGGCCCCACGGAGTTCCGGATGCTGCGTTTCTTTCTGCAGAACCCGGGCTGCGTCTTCTCCCGCGAGGAGCTGCTGAAGGCGGTGTGGGGCCCCGACATCTTCGTCGAGCCGCGCACCGTGGACGTGCACATCCGGCGGCTCCGCAAGGCCCTCAACGTGGCCGACCGGCGCGATCCCATCCGCACCGTGCGCGCCGCCGGCTACGCCCTGGACACGAGTGATACCGCCTATGCCTGATACCCCACGCGGCACCCTGATCCTTGTGGTGGGCCCCAGCGGGGCCGGCAAGGACTCCCTGCTCAAGGCGGCCGCCGGCCGCCTGGCGGACGACGGACGCTTCGTCTTCCCGGCGCGCGTCATCACCCGCCCGGCCGACGCCGGCGGCGAGGCGCACGTGCCGGCCTCCCCGGAAGCCTTCCAGGCGGCCCGCGAACGCGGCGACTTCGCCCTGGCGTGGCACGCCCACGGCACCGACTACGGCATCCCGGCCACCATCGAGGACGACCTCGCCGCCGGGCGCAGCGTGGTGGTGAACGTCTCGCGCGGCGTCATCGACGAGGCGCGCCGCCGCCTGGCGCCCGTGCGGGTGGTCCTGGTGGACGCGCCGGACGCTGTGCTCGCCGAGCGCCTGGTGGCGCGGGGCCGGGAGGGCCGCGAGGCCGTGCAGGAACGCATCGACCGCGCCCGGGCCGCCATGCCGGCGGGCGACAACGTGGTGCGGGTGATGAACGACGGCGCCTTCGCCACGGCCGCCGACCGTTTCGTGGCGGCGCTGGTGCGGGCGCACGAAGACGGGGCGTCGGTAACCACTTCGTCATGATTTCGGGACCGTCTGTTGTTACCGTTCGGTAACAGGAAACGTCTTGTAAAAGAACGGCGAAAAGGCTATCCTTTACCCGGGATTCGCCAAGACGTGGCGCCCCGAGGCTTCGCCAGACCGCGGAGGAGGCCATGACCACCGAGCCGTCCGCCATTTCCGCCCAGCACCACCTGGCCTTCCGGCTGCACTGGCCCGGGACGCCGGCCGCGATGGAGAACGACACGGAGGCCACGCCGGGCCGGCGGCGGCGCCGCTGGTTCCGGGGGCTGCGCCGGCGCAAGGGCGCCAAGGGTGCCTGCCGCGGCTGGGCCGTGGCGCTGCACGCACCGGCCGGCGGCGACCACGCGGCCGATCCGGGATCACGCGGCTTCGGCCAGTTTTAAGGCCGGCGTTCCGCTGACGCCGCCCCCGGCGCGGCGGCTTCCGCCCCGGGGGACGGCATGGTAGGATGCGATCATCATGGTGATCGCGCTCAAGATTCTCATTCTCTTCCTGGTCGTTAACGCCCTCATTCCGCTGATGGACCACATCCGCGATCCGGAGCGGCGGCGCTGGGCGTTCACGGGCGCCATCTGCGTGGCGGCGGCCGGGCTGGCGCTGGTCCACTGATGACCGCGGCCGCCGGTCAGAGCGTGCTCATCGTCGAGGACGCGCCGGCCCTCGCCGAGACCTACCGCACCTTCGTGGCGGCCACCGGGGCCAGCGTGCACCTTGCCGGCACGGGCGCCGAGGCGTGGACGGCCATGACGACCCGGGCCCCGGACGTGGCGCTGGTGGACCTGGGCCTTCCCGACATGGACGGCCGCGACCTGCTGCGCCACATGGCGGCCCAGGGGCTGCCCACGGCCGCCGTGGTGGTGACGGTGCACGGCTCCGTGAACGTGGCCGTCGAGGCCATGCAGGCGGGGGCGGTGGACTTCCTGGTCAAGCCCGTCAACGCCGAGCGCCTGCGCGTCACCGTGGCCAATGTCCTGGAACGCCAGCGGCTGCACCGACTCGTGGCGACCTACCGCGAGGATTTCGAGCGGGCGGAATACGCGGGTTTCCTGGGCCGGTCGCTGGCCATGCAGCGGGTCTATCACATCATCGACGCCGCCGCGCCCAGCCGCGCTCCCGTGTTCGTCACCGGGGAGAGCGGCACGGGGAAGGAGGTGGCGGCGGAGGCGCTGCACCGCCAGGGGCCGCGCCAGGGCCACCGCTTCGTTGCCCTCAACTGTGCCGCC
>CAJXLG010000267.1 GCA_913055885.1 uncultured Rhodospirillales bacterium | reverse complement strand
TGGCGCAGCCCCCCCCCCCCGGCCCGTGGCGCGCTGCGGTTGTGGTTCATCATATCCGGAAGAGTAAACGGATCCCTCATCCCTTCGTATACGTCCGAATTGGCGTATCGTCATGGGACTCCCGCCTCGATAGGGTGCGGGGTCCGAAGGCAGCGGGGCCGAAAACGTGACGAGGGGAGGCACCAGCCATGACCGTGACGGCTCTCACCCTGGCTCCCGGGCCGGCCGCCGACCCGGGGGCGCGCCGGGCCCTGGCGGCCGCCAACCGCGACCTGCGGCGGCAGGCCGCCGCCCTGCAGGAGGCCGCCCTGCGCGGCGAGTCGCCGCGCAAGCTGCGGCGCCGGGCGGGGGCCTTCCGGGATACGGCCCTCCGGCATCTGGAGCGCGAGAACAGGGTCCTTCCGGAACCCGACGCGGCGCGGATGATGCGGCGTCACGCCCGGACGCGGACCATCCTGCGCGAGCTGGCCGACGCCGCCACCGAACCGCCGGACGGCGGCCGCATCCGGGTGCTGGTGGATGCGTGGCTGGAAGAGCATTTTTTCAACGCGCCCGACACGCAGCCGGTCTGATACCGGCGCCCGGGATGAGGAGGGGGCACCATGACGGGACACAATCGTATCCTGATCGCCGAGACGGACCATGGCCACCGGGCGCTGCTGGACCGCGTGCTGTGGGACGCCGGCCATGCGGTCCTTGATGTCGCCGATCCGGCGGCGGCCCCCGAGCGCGTGGCCGAGACGGCGCCCGATCTGGCCATCCTGGGCTGGCCGGCCCGGGAGGGGTGTGCCCGGCTGCGCGGCCGGGCCGGCGGGGACCGCCTGCCCGTGCTGGCGGTGGGACCGGGGGCGTCGGAATCCGCCTGTGTCGAGGCCCTGGACAACGGGGCCGACGACTATCTGGCCCGGCCCTGTCCGCCGCGCGAGTTGAAGGCCCGGGTGCGCGCCCTGTTGCGCCGCGGCGGCGGCGTGGCGGGGCCGGGCGAGCGGTTGCGGTACGGCGACATCACCATGGACGTGGCGCAGCGGCGGGTGTTCCGGGGCGACCGCGAGGTGACCCTCACGCCCCGGGAGTTCGCCCTCCTGCACGTCTTTCTGCGACAGCCGGGCCGCGTGCTGGCGCGCGATGCCATCCTGGACGCGGCCTGGGGCCAGGGCATCCACGTCCAGCCGCGGACCGTGGACGTCCACGTGCGCCGCCTGCGCCGGGCGCTGGACGCCGCCGGGCGGGGCGATCCCATCCGCACCGCCCGCGGCGGCGGGTACGCCCTGGAAATGGCGGCCGGGCCGGCGGCGGCACGGCCGGCCGGCTCAGGCCTCGATGAGGCCCAGACTGCGGGCGCGGCTGACCGCCTGGGTGCGGTTGGCGGCGCCCAGGTGGCGCAGGACGGCGAGGACATGCATCTTCACCGTGCCTTCGGCGAGGCCCAGATTGTGCGCGATCTGCTTGTTTGAGTAGCCGGCGGCGAGCTGATCCAGGACCTGCTGGCGCCGGGGGGAAAGCCTGCCGTTCGCGCCCTTGTGCGGCGCCGGGGCGGTCTCCCGCGCGACATCCGAACAGTCCAGGATTTCCGGCGGCACGTAGCACCCTCCGGCGGCCACCAGGGCGAAGACGTGGGGCATGATGTCCGCCGTCTCCGTCCCCGGCAGATAACCGTCGGCGCCGTGGCAGATGGCCTGACGGGCCGTCGCGGGATCGGGCGAGTCGCCCAGGAGCAGGATGCGCGTGTCGGGATCCACGCCGCGCAGCCCGTCGATGGCGGCGTGCCAGGCGGGTCCCAGGCCGGGCTCGTGCAGGAGCACCAGGTCCAGGGCGGGGACCCGCGCCAGGGTGTGCACCGCGTTGTCCACGTCGCCCGCCTCGACCACCGTGTAGCCGGGATCGAGTGCCGCGATATGCCGGGCGATGGCCGTGCGGAACAGGCCGTGGCCGCTGACCACCAGGATGTGCATGTTTCCCTCTCCCGAGGCTTGGCCGACATCTTCCCCCGATGGCTTTACCGTCCGCCCCGTACGGATTCCACGGCATTTTGTTACATGGTTTGTAACAAAATGATCGCAAAATCCATCATTTATTAAGCCTCTTTTTTAACATGCGAAAAAAACAACCGGCAAGGCATATGGCCATACGTATTAGTGTCGGTGTCACGTGTTTTTATGATGTTAACAAAACCGACAAAAATGTTACGGATTTATCCTTTCCGGCGGAGCGATTCGGACGGGCGGAACCCATTTCGATATTTTCCCTGGATTTTTGACAGCCGGAGCGATGGAGAGCGCGAGGCGTGCACGACATGCGAGTTTTTTGTGATTGAATTGCCGTTTTGGCGTGTAGACATCGCTTCTGCCGGTTCGGGGAAACGCCGCCGGCTTCGCCGCTTCGGAGGCAAACGGCTGTAAACCGGGGGCGGCGTCCGCGCCGGCGGAAAAACGGGGATGATCGCCGACGGACGCCGCCATCGCGTGTCAACGGGATGTCGATGCGGGCCGGGAGGACCGGCCGTCCGGTTTAAAACGCCTACAAAAAGATACGGCCGAAATGCCGTCTGGGTTTCGCGCGAAGGCCACCCTACGCTCTCTCCCGTACCGCAACATCACCACGGTCGAAAGGGGGCAGAGGATGACCGGAACGACCACGGCATCAGCGGCGAACGGCCCGGCGACGGTGGCCGCCATGCGCCAGCGCCTGGCGGCCTCCAACCGGCACCTGCGCCGGCACGCCGCCGCCCTGCAGGAAGCCGCCCTGCGCGGCGAGTCGGTGCCCAAGCTGCGGCGGCGCGTGGCGGCCTTCCGCGACGCCGGGGAGCGCCATCTGGCCACGGAGGCCGTCGCGCTGGCGGAGCTGGATGCCGAAGTCCGGGCGTGCCGCCATGCGCGGCTGCGGGCCGTCCTGGAGCGCCTGGAGCGCGCCGCGGCCTACCCCGTTCCGGATGGCGCGCGCATCCGGAGCCTGGTGGAGGCCTGGCTCGTCGAACAGTGTGTCAATGCGCCGGAGACCATGCCGGTGTGATTCATTCGAGGCCAAGAGGGGAGCAGTCATGACGGAAAAACACCACATCCTCATCGGGGAGGACGATGCCGGGCACAGCCCCGTCCTGAACCGGCTCCTGCAGGGGGAGGGGCACGCCGTGACGGATGCCGGCAGCGCCGAGGGTGTGCCCGACCGCGCCGCCCGGGCGGTGCCGGACCTGGTGGTGCTGGGCTGGCCCGCCGGGAATGTGTGCCGGCGCCTGCGTGCCCTGGCCCCGACGCGGAGCCTGCCCGTGCTGGTGGTGGCGCCGCGGCCGGGGGAGCGGGCCTGTGTGGAGGCCCTCGACGGCGGCGCCGACGACTATGTGGCGCGGCCCTATCTCCCGCGCGAACTCACGGCCCGGGTGCGCGCCCTGTTGCGGCGGATCAACGAGAGCGAAAGCCGCGACTGGCTGCACTGGGGCGACATCGCCATGGACGTGCCGGGGCGGCGGGTCTTCCGGGGCGACCGCGAGGTGTCCCTGACGCCCAAGGAGTTCGCCCTGTTGCACCTCTTCCTGCGCCAGCCCGGGCGGGTGCTGTCGCGCAACGCCATCCTGGACGCCGTGTGGGGGGAGAGCATCTACGTCCAGCCGCGCACGGTGGACGTCCACGTGCGGCGCCTGCGCCGGGCCCTGGACGCGGCCGGCGAGGGGGATCCCATCCGCACCGT
>CAJXLG010000266.1 GCA_913055885.1 uncultured Rhodospirillales bacterium | reverse complement strand
CTGTTATCTTCAGCCGCAACTCGGCCCCCCGCTTCCCGAAGAGGAGAGGGGAGACTGGAAGCGAAAGTTCCGAACCCTTAAAGCGGTGATTCTGCCCATTCTGATCGTCGTCTCAGTTCTGGGATCCATCGTTCTAGGCATTGCCACGCCCACAGAAGCAGCGGGAGTGGGAGTGCTGGGCGCAATTGTATCCGGGTTGGTGTATCGCCAGCTGGATCGATCTCTTTTAGTGGATGCCGCTCAGAGGACCTTTCGCCTTACGGGAATGATCATGTGGATCCTGTTCGGGTCCTACTGCTTTACCGCAGCTTACGAGGGAATGGGCGCCAACCAGCTGATACAGACGGTCTACGCCGAGTACGAGGAGAGGAAGGCCGCGGCGCGCAAGATCGACTTCGGCGACATGCTGCTGTTCGCCCGCTACATGCCGGCGCTGGCGGCGGCGGGCGTGACGATTACCGCCGTGGTGCCGCGCGCCCTGGTGCGCCTCTTCGCCGGCCAGCCGGGTGTGGCGGCCGCGGGGCCGCCGGACGCCCCGCCCGCGGCCGACCTGTGGGTGCCGCTGGCGTCGCTGGCGCATCGGCTGGGCGCCGTCCCGGACGCCGGAGGGACGCCGTACCTGGGGCCGGTGCCGGACGTCCCCCCGCCCGCCGCCCTGCCGCCGGCGCACGGGCGGCCACGCGTGGGCGTGGTGTGGCGCGGGCGTCAGGGGGCGCAAAGCGTGGCCGGCCGGTCGCTGACCCCGGACGATCTGGCGCCCGTTTTTCAGGCGCCCGGCTTCAAGCCGGTGGCCCTTCAGCCCGACACGACGGCGGCGGAAAAGGCGACCCTGGCGGCGCACGGCGTGCCCGACGCCGGCGCGACGGTGACGGATTTCGCCGACACGGCGGCGCTGATGGCGGCCCTGGACGCGGTGGTTTCCGTGGACACGGCGGCGGCTCATCTGGCCGGCGCGCTGGGCCGCCCTGCCCTGGTGCTGCTCAAGGCGAAGGCGGACTGGCGCTGGGGCACGGCGGGGCCGACCACGCCATGGTTCCCCACGGCCCGGCTCTTCCGGGGGGCCGCGCCGGGCGACCCGGAAGGCGCCGTGGCGGCCGCCGCCCGGCATCTGGCCGAACGGTTCGGGGCCGGCCCCGATCATACTCACAGCTTCTCGTAGGGCGTTTTTTCGTCCAGGGCCTTGGCGGCGGCGGCACCCACTTCCCGGCGGAGGGCGTTGTCGGGCTTGCGGTTCATCCTGTGGATGGGCCGGAAGGGCGTATCCGGCGCCGTGTCGGCCCAGGGCAGGACGTCCCACAGGCTGGGGGCGGCCTGCACGCGTTCCGGGGCGTCGCCCAGGCTGTCGGGGGCGAATTTTTCCAGGATCATGCGGACCAGGGCGGTGTGGTCGAGCGGGGTGTGGCAGGGCCGGCCCTGTTCCAGCCGGCCGCTGACGGCCACCGTGGGCACGCGCGGGCCGACGTTGGGGTGATCGGCCAGGTAGGAATCGCTGAACCCGGCGCCGTCCCAGCCGGGGGGCACCACGTGATCGTAGAAGCCGCCGTGTTCGTCATAGGTGACGATGAACAGGGTGCGTTCCAGGCGCGGATCAGCCTTGAGAAGCGCGTTGTAGATGGCGGCCATGAGGCGCTCGCCGTGGGCAATGTCGTCGTCGGGGTGGTCGCTGTTGTCGATGTCCAGGCTGTAGGGGCAGCCCGGTTCCTCGTCCCCGAAGAGATGGTCGAACTGGTTGTGCAGCCACTGCCCGAGGCTGGTCAGTTTGTCCACGGGCTCCAGCAGGCTCATGCTGAAGTTGGGGTCGATCCAGCTCAGGGCGGGCAGGTTGCCGGCATGGGCCCGGTCATAGAAACGGCACACCTTGTCGATGAAGTCCACCCCCGCCTGATAGCCGTCCACCATGCGGAGGAAGCTGATGTCGTGGCTGTAGGAACGCGCGTCCACATCGTTGGGCAGGTAGGCGAAGAAGGGTTTGACGTCCCAAAGTTCGGGGGTTGGCAGACTGACCTTGTTGTCCACGCTGCCGGCCCGGCCCGCCAGGGCGTACATGCGGTTGGGCTGGGTGGGGCCGGCGAGGGACGAGAACCAGTGGTCGCACACCGTGAAATTCTTCGCGAAATGGCCAAGGGCCCAGGTTTCCTTTTCCGTGAAGTAGCCCATGATGTCGCCGGGCCCCACCTTGTGGTCGCCGCCGCTCTGGGCGATCCGGCCGGCGTAGTCGGCGACAAAGCCGCTCATGTCGGGCGGACCACTGCCGCCCTGGATCTGGTTGACGGCGGCCGTGTGGTCATGGGGCGGGTCCACGTCAATGGCCGCCGTGTCCCGGAGGCGGCGGATGCGGTAGGTCTCGCCGTCGTAGGTGTTGTAATCGCTGTTCCGGCCGCGCAGGCCGGCCACGTCATGGCGGCCGGCGCCGCCTTCGCCCTCGGGGAGGGAGAGGTAGCCCAGCATGTGGTCGAACGAGCGGTTTTCCTGCATAAGAATGACGATATGGTCGATCGCCTCCTTGGCGGCCATGGCACTGTCCCCCTTTTGTGGTGACACAACGAACAACAATCGTATAACGGGTATGGATAAGAGGCAACAGGTGGACCCTGGCGTGATGGTCGCCAGCCCTTGCCGGTCTTCCCGATAACGATGAGCGGCAAAAAGCTGGGGCCGACGGCACAATGGGGGCGGCGGGGGGGCGATGGGTGGGCCGGAGCCACCAAAAAGGTGGGGCCGGCGCCCGGGGGGAAGCGCCGGCCCCGATTGGCTGGGAGGGGGCGTGAGGGGGGAGTGGGTCGGCCGCGGGGGTGCGGCCGCCGGTCGCGCGGGGAGGGTCCCAGCCCGTCCCGTTCCCCGCACGGCCTGAACGGAGGCCTGGAGGAGGCTCATGACGGAACCGTGCCGGTTCCGCCGGACAAGCGGCACGGGCCCCGGGGGGGGAGGGCGTGCAGGCCGCTCGCCCGGAGAGAAGGCAGGTCCGGGTAAAGGGTCGTCTGTGCCTTCCCTCCCTTCCGATAGTGCTAATATAAGCACACCCTAATATGCCGTCAAGACCTTTTTTCGTACTGCGGCATGGACCGGGAATCGGGGGATCGTGCGGGCCCGGCGGGTGGGTGCCGTGCGGGGGGAGGAAGGTAATGCGACGCCCCGGCCACCCGGGCCGCGGCGCAAGGG
Organism: uncultured Rhodospirillales bacterium; assembly: GCA_913055885.1. Classification (GTDB taxonomy): domain Bacteria; phylum Pseudomonadota; class Alphaproteobacteria; order Rhodospirillales; family CAJXLG01; genus CAJXLG01. The sequence continues at coordinate 523 of CAJXLG010000266.1, read as the reverse complement.
TGGCCGGGGCGTGTCGCGCGACCGCCGTGACGGCCGGTAGGCACACACGTAGGTCAGTTCCAGAGGTATCTGGTATTACTCGTCGCGTTCGTCGCGCCGGGTGCGTTCCAGGCGCTCGTGGCGCTCCTGGGCTTCCAGGGAAAGGGTGGCGATGGGCCGGGCCTCCAGCCGGCGCAGGCTGATGGGCTCGCCGGTCTCCTCGCAGTAGCCGTAGGTGCCCTCTTCCAGGCGCTCCAGGGCGTCGTCGATCTTGCTGATGAGCTTGCGGGCCCGGTCCCGGGTGCGGAGCTCAAGGGAGCGGTCGATCTCCGTGGAGGCCCGATCGGCCTCAGAGACGACGATACCGATCATGCGATCGGCTTCACGCCTGGCATTGTTAGTCGATTCGGTCGAAATCGCTGCGTCGGCCCAACGCAGTCCGGACCACCGCCAGCGTCATCGCGAGGTTGTCTCGCAGGGCGTTCTATTCAACGGTAACCATTTCTTTTGTTATCAGCACGACGACGAAGATCTCCAGGCCACA
>CAJXLG010000265.1 GCA_913055885.1 uncultured Rhodospirillales bacterium | reverse complement strand
CGGTGATGGCGAGGGAACAGGCGAGCGCCGTGCAGGCGCCGCGAGGCTTCGCGCACGAGGATCAGGACCCAGCCCGCGCCCACCAGGGTCAGCCCGGCCCCCACACCCAGGGCGCCGATGGCCGCGTGCACGTCCTGGCCGTAGGGCAGGAACTGGAACAGGCCCAGCCAGAATTCCCAGAAAGCCGTGACAAAGTGCATCATGGCGGCCCCCTCCGCGTCCGGTTACGGGGCCATCCTGCCCGGGACGGCGCGGCGCGGCAGTGACGGAACGCACGCCGGCGCGCCCGGGGGTCAGGAAGCGACGCGGGCGGGCGGGTCGTCGGCCGTGGTTTCCTGGGCCTCCAGGACGCGGGCCGGCGGCAGGGTGATGGTCACGCGGGTGCCCTCGCCCGGCGTGCTGGCCACCTGGAAGCCGCCGTCATGCAGCTCGGTGATGGACTTGGCCAGCGGCATGCCCAGGCCGGTGCCTTCCTCCTTGGCGACGAAGGCGTTGTTCACCTGGCCGAACTCGGAAAGGGCATAGGCCACGTCGTGCTCCGACATGCCCACGCCCTCGTCGATGATGGAAAGGGCCAGGCCGCCGTTGTTCAGGAGCCGTGCCGTGGCCGTCACGGTGCCGCCCTCCCCGGTGAACTTCACGGCGTTGGAGAGCAGGTTGAACAGCACCTGACGGAAGGCCCGCTGGTCCACCTCCACGGGCGGCAGGCCCTGGGGCACGCCGTCCACCAGATGGACGCCGTGGGCCTCCGCCTTCTGCTCCAGGAGGCCCAGGCCCTCGTGGATCAGCGCCGCCAGGTCCACGGGCTGGGGATGGATCTCGAACTTGCCCGCCTCGATCTTCTTCAGGTCGAGAAGGGTGTTCACCAGGTCCAGGAGGTGTTGGCCGCTCTTGCGGATGTCCTGCGCGTAGTCGCGATACTTGGGCACACTGTGCGGCCCCAGCATCTCTTCGGCCATGACCTCGGAAAAGCCGATGATGGCGTTGAGCGGCGTGCGCAGGTCGTGGCTCATCTGGGCGACGAACTGGCTCTTGGCGAGGCTGGCGCGCTCCGCCTCGGCCTTGGCCTCCTGGAGGGACTGCTGGGTCTTGCGCTGGAGGAGGATGAAGGCGGCGAGCGCGCCGGCACCAATGGCCGCCACCAGGGCGAAGAGCCCCCCGATAAGGCGCGACACCCAGGCCGACGGGCGCTCGGCGGCCCAGCCGCCCTCGGGCATGGCCGCCACCTGCCAGGCGCCGTTGGGGAAGGTGACCTCGGCCGTGATGGGGTCGTGGCGGAAGATGGCGGCATCGCCCAGGAACCCCCCGCCGTCGGCGCCCTGGCCGTCGCGCCCGCGCACGGCCATGCGCACGCGGCCATCCTCGTTGCCCCAGCCCACGGAATCCAGGAACGCCTTGAAGTCCACCACGATGATGGCCAGCCCCCACAGACGGTAGCCGTCGCCCTGCATCGAGGGGACGGAGATGGGCAGGCGGCCGTACAGCACGCGCCCGCCGTCGGGCGCCTCGCGCGGGCCGGCGAGATGGAAGCGCCCGGTGTCCACCGTGCGCTGGATCATGGGGGCGCGTTGCGAATCGGTCGCCAGGTCGCGGCCCACCAGCCAGCCGTTGTTCTCCGCCGGGTGGACGTGGGTGACCTTGAGCTCGGGGGCCAGGGCCACGGCGCGGATGTCGTCGCGCTCGCGCAGGATGACGTCGGCCACCGCCTCGAAGCCCGTCTGGGTAAAGGCGGGCCGGGCGCGCACCAGCACTTCCAGGTTCTCGATGGGGATGAACTGGCTGTTCAGGGCGCGCTCCATGCTGGCGCGCAGGGAGCTCACCTGCTCCCGCACCAGGGTGCGCAGATGGGCCTGGTACTGCTCGTTTTCCGCGCGATCCAGGATGAGGACCACGCCCAGAACCGCGAGGCCGGCGACCAGACCCGTCAGGCCCACCAGCAGGTATTCCCTAAGCCGCATCGCGGCACTCCCCTCAGGAGGATTCAGAGAACCCCTCCCGATTGCCCCGGTCGGACTGTGCCATGATACGTAGCATGTGAACAGGATTTTCTTTCAGCTCGTCCTCTATTCAAGACGAAAACCAATAAAATTTTACGGGAATGCGGCCTTGCAAGGCGGCTTGCCTTGTCCTATATTGCAAGCGGTTTGCGATCGCACCCGGAAAAGGCGGCCTCATGGCGGAAGCGACGGCGGCCACGCCGCCCCTCACCACCCTGGACACCCTGGCGCCGGGCGGATCGGCGGTGATCCGCCACCTCGACGGCGGGTCGGGCGTCCTCAGCCGCTTCTCCGCGCTGGGCCTGGCACCCGGCACGCGGGTGCAGGTGCGCCAGAACTTCCGGCGCGGGCCCCTCATCGTCCAGGCCCACGGCACGCGCATCGCCCTGGGCCGCGGCGAGGCGGCGAAGATCCGGGTGGAGGAGGGGGCCGCGTGACGCGCGTGGCGCCCGCCGACCGGGATGCCGCCGCCGCCCGGCCGCTGACGGCGGCCCTCGCCGGCCAGCCCAACTGCGGCAAGTCCACTGTCTTCAATTACCTCACCGGCCTCAACCAGCACGTGGGCAACTGGCCGGGCAAGACCGTGGCCCGCAAGGAGGGGACGGTGGACCTGGACGGCGCCGCCGCCACCCTGGTGGACCTTCCCGGTACCTACAGCCTCACGGCCGGCTCCGAGGAGGAGCGCATCGCCCGCGACTTTCTCCTGTACGACGGGCCCGACGTGGCCATCGTGGTGGCCGACGCCTCGGCCCTGGAGCGCAGCCTCTACCTGCTGACGGAGATCCTGTCCCTGCCCGTGCCCGTGGTGGTGGGGCTCAACATGATGGACGTGGCGGCGGACCACGGTGTCGAGGTGGAACCGCACGTCCTGTCGGCGGCCCTGGGGGTGCCCGTGGTGCCACTGGTAGCGCGGCGCGGCGAGGGCATCGACGCCCTGGCGGCGGAGGCGCGCGCCACGGCGGCCGATCCGTCGCGCTGCTGCCCCGACCGGCCCGCCGTGCGGCCCGCCCACCAGCCCGTGCTGGAGACGGTGGAGACGGCCGTGCGGCCGCACGTCCCGGCGCCCTATCCGGCGGACTGGGTGGCCCTCAAGCTGCTGGAAGGGGACGAAGAGATCACCGACCTGGCCCGCCGATGGATGCCGGAAACGGCGTGGCGGACGGTGTATGACGAGCTGCGCCAGCACGAGGATGCCATCCTGGACATCGCCGGGGGACGCTACGAGTGGATCGAGCGCATGGTGCGCGCCGCCGTGCGCACGCCCCGGCCGGGGCGGATCAGCTTCACGGACCGCCTGGACCGCTGGGCGACGCATCCGGTATGGGGCCTGGGCATCCTGTTCGCCGTCTTCGCCCTCGTCTTCGCCATCACCTTCGAGATCGCCCAGCCCATCCAGGACTGGCTGGACGCCAACGCCGTGTCCGCCGTGTCGGCGGGGCTGCACTCGGCCCTTGCCGGCGCCCCCGCCTGGCTGGAGGGGCTGGTGGCCGACGGCCTGGTGACGGGCGTGGGCACGGTGGCCACCTTCCTGCCCATCCTGGCCGTCTTCTATACCGTCATGGGCGTCCTGGAGGACACGGGCTACCTGGCCCGCGTCGCCTACATCATGGATCGCTTCATGCACGCCATGGGGCTGCACGGCAAGAGCGCCCTGCCGCTGGTGCTGGGCTTCGGCTGCAATGTGCCCTCCGTCATGGGGG
>CAJXLG010000264.1 GCA_913055885.1 uncultured Rhodospirillales bacterium | reverse complement strand
CGGGCGGCGGACGGCCGCGCCTTCCTGGAGCACGCGTTCCGCTGGCTGCGCCGGCCGCGACCGGCGCCCCAACGCCATTGACGAAATCCCGGCGAACCCGTATACAGCCGACCCATTCGCCCGGGTGCCGCGAAGCCCCGTCTTCGCTCAGGCGCCGCGAAGGCTGGTCCACCATAACAAGAAGTGATGGAGTGCCGTCGTGAAACAGACGTTTCAGCCGAGCCGACTGGTCCGCAAGCGCCGCCACGGCTTCCGCAAGCGCATGGCCACCAAGGCCGGCCGGCGCGCGATCAACAACCGGCGCCGCAAGGGCCGCAAGCGCCTGTCGGCCTAGCGGGTCGCGGTCGATGGCGGCGCGGCCGGCCCGGCTCAAGCGGCGCGGCGACTTCCTGCGCGTCGCCCGGAAAGGCGACAAGGCGGCGCGACCGGGCCTGGTCCTGCAGGTGGCGCCGCAGCCGCGCGGGGCCGGCCCCCTGCCGCCACAGCGCGTGGGGCTGACGGTGAGCCGCAAGGTGGACAAGCGGGCCGTGGTGCGCAACCGGGCCCGCCGGCGCCTGCGGGCCCTGGCCGACGACTACCTGCCCGCCTGCGCCGCGGAGGGTTACGATTACGTCCTGGTGGGCCGGCGGGCCACGGCCGGGCGCCCCTATGCCGCGCTGGTCAAGGATCTCAAGGGGGCGCTCAAGCGCCTGGCGGTGCGCCGGGCCCCCGAAGCCGCCGACGCGGCCGACGGCAACACGGAGGGCTGCGCCCCATGAAGCTTCCCGCCCGGCTGGCCCGTGGCGTCCTGCGCGCCTACCAGCTCCTGGTATCGCCGGTCCTGGGACCGCACTGCCGCTACCTGCCCACGTGCTCGGCCTACGCGGTGGAAGCGGTGGAACGGCACGGCGCGGCGCGCGGCCTGTGGCTGGCCGTGCGGCGCTTCGGCCGCTGCCATCCCTGGGGCGGCGCCGGCCACGACCCCGTGCCACCGGCCCGCGATGCCGGCGCCTGAGCCCGCCCTTCCCTTTCCCTGTCGCCTGCTGGCGGAAACGGCCCGATGAACGACCAACGCAACCTGCTTCTCGCCATTGCCCTCTCCCTCGCCATCCTGCTTGGGTTCGAGTGGCTGTTCCCCATGACCTCGGTGGCGCCGCCGGCCGGTGAACAGGCCGGCGAGAGCACCGACAAGGGCGGGACCAAGACCCCCTCCGCCGACAGGGGCGACACGGCCGGTGGCCCCACGGACACGGCGGCGACGAAGCCCGCCCCCGGACCGCAGCAGGCGGAGGGGACGGACGCCCCGCCGGCCTCCCAGGCCCCGGACGCGGGCACCGACGCCCCCACGGCCGGCGACAGCGGCCCGAAGGGCGCCGCCAGCCGCCAGGCGGTGCTCGACCGCGCGCCGCGTGTCGCCATCGACACCCCCAGCCTGACGGGCAGCATCAACCTCAAGGGCGCTCGCCTCGACGACCTCACCCTGGTCAAGTACACGGAAACCGTTAAGAAGAACAGCCCCAACGTCACCCTGTTCCGCCCGGAGGGAACCCGGCGGCCGTATTTCGCCGAACACGGCTGGGTGGCCGGGAACGGCAACGCCAGGCTGCCGGATTCCGACACGGTGTGGTCCACGGATGACGAGCGCCTGACGCCGGACAATCCCGTCACCCTGCGCTGGAAGAACGGCCAGGGGCTCACCTTCATCCGCACCATCTCGGTGGACAAACACTACATGTTCACCGTCCGCCAGGAGGTGAAGAACACCTCGGGCGAGCCGGTGACCCTCTATCCCTATGGCCTGGTTTCGCGCACGGGCACGCCCGACATCCTGGGCTACTACATCCTCCACGAAGGCCCCCTCGGCGTCTTCAAGGACACCCTGGAGCTGATCGACTACGACAACCTGCGCGAGGACGGCGCCCAGACCTACCAGGGCCGGGGCGGCTGGCTGGGCATCACGGACAAGTACTGGCTGGCCAGCCTGATTCCCAGCCCCACCACCGACTACCGCGCCCGCTTCAGCTACCACCGCCCGGAAACGGGCCCCGGTCCCGGCGGCAACGCGCTGGGCAAGTACCAGGTGGACTACCTGGGCGACGCGCGCGAGATCCCGGCCGATGGCAGCACCACCGCCACCACGCGGCTGTTCGGCGGCGCCAAGAAGGTGAGCCTGCTCGACCACTATCGCGACAAGTACGACATCACCCACTTCGACAAGGCGGTGGACTTCGGCTGGTTCTACTTCCTGACAAAGCCGGTCTTCTACGCCCTGCACTACCTGCACGGCGTGGTGGGCAACTTCGGCGTGGCCATCATCCTGCTGACGCTCATCATCAAGATCGTCCTGTTCCCGCTGGCCAACAAGTCCTACCGCTCCATGAGCAAGATGAAGAAGCTCCAGCCGGAGATGAAGGACCTCCAGGAGCGCTTCAAGGACGACCGCCAGCGCATGAACCAGGAACTCATGAACCTGTACAAGCGCGAGCAGGTGAGCCCCGTGTCGGGCTGCCTGCCCATCGTGGTGCAGATCCCCGTTTTCTTCGCGCTGTACAAGGTGCTCTTCGTCACCATCGAGATGCGCCACGCCCCCTTCTACGGCTGGATTAAGGACCTCTCCCAGCCCGATCCCACGAGCCTGTTCAACCTGTTCGGCCTGCTGCCCTACCCCACGCCGGATTTCCTGACCATCGGGGTGTGGCCGCTCATCATGGGACTGTCCATGTGGGGCCAGCAGAAGCTCAATCCGTCGCCGGCGGATCCCATGCAGGCGCGCATCATGAACCTGCTGCCCGTGGTCTTCACCTTCCTGCTGGCCCGCTTCCCGGCGGGGCTGGTGATCTACTGGGCGACGAACAACATCCTGTCGCTCATCCAGCAGTGGATCATCATGCGCCGCATGGGCGTGAGCCCGAGCTGAGGCCGGATCATGGCGCCCGAGGACGACGCCCCGGACGACGCCGCCGCCGGTCTCGCGGACGGCGGCGCCCCCCGGCCGGACGAGCTGGAGGCGGGGCGGTGGCTGTTCACGGGCCCGTGCCGCTTCTTCGCCGCGGCCGACAGCACGCAGCGCCTGCCCGTCATGCGGCGGCCCGAGGTGGCCTTCGCCGGGCGCTCCAACGTGGGCAAGTCGAGCTTGGTGAACGCCCTGACGGGGCGCAACGGCCTGGCCCGCACCTCCAACACCCCGGGCCGCACGCAGCAGATCATCTTCTTCGACCTGGCCGACCGCCTGACGCTCGTGGACCTGCCGGGGCACGGCTTCGCCCGCGCCCCCAGGGAGCTGGTGCGCCGGTGGACGGAACTGGTGCGCGCCTTCCTGCGCGGCCGGCCGTCGCTTCACCGCGTCTGCCTTCTGGTGGACGCGCGCCACGGCCTCAAGGCCAACGACCGTGAAATGATGCAGTTGATGGACGAGGCCGCGGTGAATTATCAGGCGGTATTGACCAAGTGCGACAAGATCCGTCCGGGTGCCGTCACGGAGATGCGGGACCACGTCGCCCATGAGCTGAAACGCCATCCGGCGGCCCATCCGACGGTGCTCACCACCAGCGCGGCCAAGGGGGACGGCATCGCCGAACTCCGGGCCGCCCTCGCCATGCTGGCGGACCCGGGCGAAACAGGGGGAGACGAAGCATGACCACGGAGACGGACGCCGCCGACCAGGAGCACTGGCTGGCCAAGGCCAAGACCCTTTCCGAGGCGCTTCCGTACATGCGCCGCTACGCCGGCCAGACCTTCGTGGTGAAGTACGG
>CAJXLG010000263.1 GCA_913055885.1 uncultured Rhodospirillales bacterium | reverse complement strand
AAGGCCATGTTGGTCTCATGCAGGCTCTCGGGCAGAGGGAAGAAGCGGCCCGGCACCCCCATGACGAGGGTGTCCGCCGGGACATCGTGGGTGACGACAGCACCCGCCGCGACAAAACTGTTTGCCCCGATGCGCACGCCGGGACACACCACGGCGGCCCCGCCCAGGGTCACGCCGTCTTCCAGGACGGGACCTTCCGGGGTGTAAGAATCGCGCATCTTGAGCGGATAACGATCGTTGGTCAGGGTGACCCCCGGTCCCAGGAAAACCCGGCCACCGATAACGACATGGGTCGGAATGTAACAGTTGGATTCTATCTTAACAAAATCCCCAATGGTTACATTGCCGTCGATGACAGTACTGGTTCCGACCACCACGTGATCCCCTGTCCGCGTGTGCTCGCGGATGGTGACGTGATGGCCCGTCTGGAATTTTTCGCCGGTCTGGACGTCGCCATAGATGATGCTTCCCGCCCGAATGCGGCTCCCGGGACCGCAACGGAAGGGACCGCAGCCCGCGCTGTAAGCCAGACCGGCAATGGCGCCCGGCTGGACCTCACAGTCCGCCGCGGGCTCGAAAACGGTTTCCGCTTCTGAAGCTGTCATGCCGTCCCTCCTTCAGCCGAGCAGGCATGGCCGTCAAGGTGTCGCTCAACATGGTCCACAATGTGATGGGCTGCCCGGCCGTCGCCGAAGGGAACGTCCCAGTTCCGCGGCGCCGCCAGGGCTTCGGCGGCGGCCCGGGCGATGCGCCGGGGGTCGCTGCCGGCCAGACGGTTGGCGCCGATATCGACGGTTGCCGTCCATTCCGTGTTGTCGCGGAGCGTCACGCACGGCACTTGCTGGATGCAGGCTTCCTGCTGGACACCCCCGGAATCCGTCAGGCACAGCCGCGCATGACCAAGGAGGTTGAGAAAATCCAGATAGCCCACGGCCTCTTCCAACCGTAAACCCGGCATGTCGCGGGCCAGCGTTTCCAGCCCGAAGTCGGCGAGGCGCTTCAGGGTGCGCGGGTGCGCCAAAAACAGCACGGGGAGATGCTGTTCCGCCGCCACCGCGGCCGCACCGCGCACAGCCCCCTCCAGGCTGGCCGGATCGTCCACATTCTCCTCACGATGGCTGGTCATGAGGACGTACTGTTGGGGCACGACGTCCAATCGGCGGAGGGCATTGGACCGGGCCTTGGCCAGTTCCAGATGCTGCACGGAGGCATCCACAATGGGGTTGCCGCTCACCCGGATTTCCCCCATGACGGCCTCGTGCTGAAGGCGGCTGGCCCCGTGTGCCGCCGTGGTGAACAGGACGTCGGAAATGTGGTCGATCATGACCCGGTTGTGTTCTTCCGGCATCCGCCAGTCGTAGCTGCGCTCGCCGGCCTCCACATGCCCGACGAGCAGCTGTAGCTTGCGCGCGGCCAGGGCGCCGGCCAGATTCGTGTTGGCGTCCCCTCCCACCAGGACAACGCGAGGGCGCCGTTCGAGCAGGATGGTTTCGATACCTTCCAGCATGGCCGCCGTCTGTCCGCCATGGGTCCGTTTCTCGGCAACCCCCGTCAGGCGGTGGTCCGGCTGGGGGAGGGCCAGGTCGGTAAAGAAGGCGGCATCCATGTTGGGGGAGTAATGCTGGCCCGTGTGCAGGATGAAGTGGGGCAGGCCGCGGCGGCGCAGTTCATGGATGATAGGGGCGAACATGATGGTCCCGGGCCGCGTACCAAGGACAAGGCCCACTTCATTCGTGAGGTTGTCCTGTGTAAGGGTTTTTACATCCTGGGCCATGCTCGTTTGTTCCCCTTGTGCCTGTGCGAGCGCCACGATTTTCCCGCGACACCGGGCAGCCTATTCCAGACGATCCCGCACACTCTCGGGGAGGATGCCTTCCTTCGTCAGGAAGCGCCGGATGGCGTCGTGGCTCATGACCGTTTCCGACGAAGAATTGTATACCCGGCTGATGGGCTGGGGGGTTGGTCCCGGATAGGCGTACGTGACATTGCCGTAGATGTTGGGAAAAGCCGGCTGCACCACGAACAAGTCATCAAGTTCACTGGTGCGGCGGATCTCCTCGCCGCTGACGAGTTCTTCGTAGAGCTTTTCGCCGGGCCGCGCGCCGATTTCCTCAATGGCCACGCTGGCAGGATCGATTCCGTACAGGGGCGCCACCATCTCGACAAGCACCTCGCCCAGATCACGGATGGTCATGACCGGCATTTTCGTGACGAACACCTCCCCGCCGCAGGCCAGGGCCATGCTTTCCAGCACCAGGCGCACGGCCTCTTCCAGGCTCATCATGAAGCGGGTCATTCCCGGGTCAGTGAGCGTAAGCGGCCCGCCCTTGGCGATCTGCCGGCAGAAAAGCGGGATCACCGATCCCTGTGAGCCGGCCACGTTGCCGAAACGGGTGGAGGCACAGATGGTGTTTCGCCCCGTATCCTGTACCGCATTGGCGGCGGTAATGAGCCGCTCGCCCATGAGCTTGGAGGTGCCCATGACGTTCGTGGGATTCACGGCCTTGTCGGAGCTGGTGAAGAGAAGCTTCTCCACGCCGTTACGCTGAGCCGCCTGAATAACATTCTGGACGCCGTTCACGTTCGTCTGGACCGCCTCGAACGGGCTCCGCTCGCACAAGGGAACGTGTTTTGCCGCCGCGGCATGGAACACCAGATCCATGCCCATGAGCAGGGTGGTCAGCTTGTCCGGGCTCCGGACATCGCACAGGAAAGGCTGGACACGCGCGTCATCCTTGAGCTCTTCATCAAGGAAAAAGAGAGTCCCTTCATGATTATCCAGCAGGCGGACCTCCTGGACCGGCAGCCGCTGAAGCTGGCGCACCAGCTCTGTGCCCACCGTCCCGGCCGCGCCTGTAACCACCACCTTCTTGTTGCGGTAGAACTCCGTGAAATCAGGCGAGCTCATGGCGGGCACACTCCGTCCGCGCTAGCCCAGGATACTGCGGATGGCGGCGATGATCCGGTCCTGGGTCGGTTCATCGAGGTAGGGGTGCATGGGCAGGCTCAGGACGTCGTGGGCGAGGGCTTCGGTGACCGGCAGTCCCTCAGGCGCCGTCGGACAGGCGGCATAGGGGGGCTGCTGATGAATGGGACGGGGATAGTAGATGTTGGTGGGGATGCCCTGTTCCTTGAGCGCCGCCTGAACCTGATCGCGCCCGGCAACCCGGATGGTGTATTGCGCCCACGCGGACGTGGCCCCTTCCGGCACCGTGGGCACCGTAACCACATCCGCCAGGCCGGCGGCGTAGCGGTCCGCCACGCGCTGGCGGCGCGCCAGCTCGTCCTCGAAGATGCTCAGCTTCTCCAGCAGCACGGCAGCCTGCATGGTGTCCAGGCGGGCATTGGTGCCCACCCGGACGTTGTCGTACTTGCCGCCGCCCCGTCCGTGCACCCGGATCGAACGCAGGGTCTCGGCGAACCCGGCGTCGTTCGTGAAAACGGCGCCGCCGTCACCGTAACAGCCCAGGGGCTTGGCCGGGAAAAAGCTGGTCCCCGTGACGTCGGCCAGGGCGCCCGCCATGTGGTCGCCGGATCGGGCACCGAAACTCTGGGCCGCGTCACTCACCACCGTCAGCCCGTGCGCCCGCGCCACGTCATTGATGGCCGCGTAAGGGGCGGGAACACCGAACAAGTCCACGGGCATGACGGCGCGCGGCACCAGGGCACCGTCGGCCTGCACCGCCGCCACCGCCGCCTGCAAACTGGCGGGGGACATGTTGAAAAAGGTCTCG
>CAJXLG010000262.1 GCA_913055885.1 uncultured Rhodospirillales bacterium | reverse complement strand
CGAAGCCATGAACGACCGCCATCTGCCGCCCGCCGTGGCCGCCGAAAAGGCGGTGCTGGCCGACGTGGTGGCGCTTCTGCACGCGCGCCTGCCGGACGTGCCGGTGACGGTGGATCTGGTGGAGCGGCGCGGCCTGGAGTACCACGCCGGCGTGGGCTTCGCCGTCTTCGCCCGGCACGCCCGGGGCGAGCTGGCCAGTGGCGGCCGCTACCGCGCCGCGGCACCCGATGGGCCGGCCGACGCCGGCGAGCCCGCCACCGGGGCGTCGCTCTATCTGGACGCCGTGCTGGCGACCCTGGCGGCGCCCGCGGCGCCGGCGCGGCTTTTCGTGCCGGCGGGCGCGGAAACGGACCCGGCGGCGGCGGCGTGGCGCCGCGACGGGGGAATCACCGTGGCCGGCGTGGACGACGCCGCGGCGCCGCGCGCCGAGGCCCGCCGGCTGGGCTGTACGCACGTTCTGGAAGCGGGGCGGGCCGTGCCCGTCCCCGAAACCGAAGAAGGATAAGACGGCATGGCCAACGTTGTCGTTGTAGGGTCCCAGTGGGGCGACGAAGGCAAGGGCAAGGTGGTGGACTGGCTGTCCAGCCGGGCGGACGTGGTGGTGCGCTTCCAGGGCGGCCACAACGCCGGCCACACCCTGGTCGTGGGCAACGAGACCTACAAGCTGTCGCTCCTGCCGTCGGGCGTGGTCCGGCCCGGGACCCTGGGCGTCGTGGGCAACGGCGTGGTGGTCAACCCGTGGGCGCTGGTGGAGGAGATCGACCACCTCACGGCGCGCGGCCTGTCGGTGACGCCCGAGACCCTGTGCGTCGCCGAGAACGCGCCCCTCATCCTGCCGCCGCACCAGCATCTGGACGGCGTGCGCGAGGAAGCGCGCGGCAAGGCGGCCATCGGCACCACGGGCAAGGGCATCGGCCCCGCCTACGAGGACAAGGTGGCCCGCCGGGCCGTCCGCGTGGGCGACATCGTCGCCCCCGACGGCCTGGAGGACCAGGTGGAACAGCTCCTCTTCCACCACAACGCCCTGCTCAAGGGCCTGGGCTACGCCGGCTGGGAAGCGGGCCCGCTGGTGGAGTCCCTCAAGGCGGTGGGCGAGCGCCTGGCCCCCTTCGTGGACAGTGTGTGGCGCCGCCTGGATGCCGCCCGGCGCGCCGGCCGGCGCATCCTGTTCGAGGGGGCGCAGGGCATGCTCCTCGACGTGGACCACGGCACCTATCCCTACGTCACCTCGTCCAACACCGTCGCCGGCCAGGCCGTCACGGGCAGCGGCACGGGGCCGGGCACCGTTGATTTCGTGCTGGGCATCGCCAAGGCCTACACCACGCGGGTGGGCGGCGGCCCCTTCCCCACGGAGCTTGACGACGCCGTGGGGCAGCACCTGGGCGAGCGCGGCGCCGAGTTCGGCACGGTGACGGGCCGCTCGCGGCGCTGCGGCTGGTTCGACGCCGCCCTGGTGCGTCAGGCGGTGAAGGTGGCCGGCATCGACGGCATCGCCCTCACCAAGCTGGACGTCCTGGACGGCCTGGACAGCCTCAAGGTGTGCACGGGCTACCGTCTGGACGGCGACATCATCGACCACCTGCCCGCCTCGGCACGGGCGCAGGCGCGCGTGGAACCCGTCCACGAGACCCTGGAGGGCTGGCAGGCGAGCACCGAGGGGGCGCGCTCCTGGGCCGACCTGCCGGCCACGGCGGTGAAATACATCCGGCGCATCGAGGAACTCATCGAGTGCCCGGTGACGCTGCTCTCCACCAGTCCCGAACGCGACGACACCATCCTCATGACGGACCCCTTCGCCGACTGACGGTCGCGGGTGTCCTCCCGGCCTGCCCGTCACCCTCGGGTGCCTCGGCTCCGGCGGAGCCGCGAAGGATGGTGCCGCCCCACGGGCGTCAATCGCCGGCTGATTGCGGTTGTTCATCGGCCGCCCCGGCGATACCCTGCGGGGACGGGCCACGGAACAAGGGGCCGTCATGGCGGAAGAGGCGGCGGAAGCCGAAAGCGAGGCGCCGGCGGAGGGCGAGGGCGCCGGCGACCAGAAGGGCGCGGAACAGAAGGGTGGCGGCCAGAACGCCGTCCTCAAGGACCGCTTCACCATTTTCGGCAAGAAGTCGCTGCCGGGGTATGCCACGCCCCTGTTCCCCGCCTACGAGGCGCAGGACAGGCGCGACACCGGCCGGCCCCTCTACGCCCTCATCTGCGGCAACGAGGTGCCGGCGCGCATCAACGCCATGCGCAACCTCAAGGGCGTGCAGAGCGCCGGCCTGTCCATGCTGGTGGAGTTCGGCTCCGTCTACTGGCCGCCGGCGCAGCGCAAGTGCATGGCGGTGATCTACGCCCGGCCGCCGGGGCCGCGCGTGATGAATCTGGGCCAGACCCGGATGAAGGAAGCGTTCAACGAGCACACCTTCGCCAAGCAGATCATCACGCCCCTTGCCCACGCCCTCAACGAGCTGTCCGAGCGCGGCCTCAGCCACCGCAACATCCGGCCCGACAACCTCTTCTTCGCCGATTCCGAGCACTCCCAGGTGATGCTCGGCGAGTGCGTCACGGCGCCGGCCGGCTATCTGCAGCCCACCTACGCCGAGACCATCGAGACCGGCATGGCCAATCCGGCGGCGCGCGGCACGGGCGGGCCGACGCACGACCTCTATGCCCTGGGGGCCACGCTTCTGGTGCTGGCCACGGGCGACGTGCCGTGCCGCAACATGACGGACGACGAGGTGGTGGCGGGCAAGATCACCTACGGCTCCGTGGGCTTCCTGGACCGGGAGGGGCGCGTGCCGCTCAATCTCGTGGAGGGGATTCGCGGCCTTCTCGCGGATTCCGCGGACGACCGCTGGACGGTGGAGACGGTCCAGATGTGGCTGACGGGTCGCGGCGGCCGCACCGGCTCCCACAGCCGGCCGCCCAAACGGGCCGGGCGCGTCTTCACCTTCCAGGGCACGGCCTACCAGTCGGTGCGTCCCCTGGCCCACGGCTTCGCCCGCAATCCCGAGGAAGCGGCCAAGGTCATCCGGGACGGCTCGCTGGAGGTGTGGCTGCGGCGCGCCATGGAGGAGGGGGATCGCGCCGACACCGTCCGCAACCTGGTGAATTACCGGGAAGCCGACGCCCAGCAGAACGCCGAGGCGGCCGACCAGACCCTCGTCGCCAAGGTGTGCATCGTTCTCGACCCCAGGGCGCCCATCCGCTTCCGCCAGATGGGATTCATGCCCAACGGCGTGGCGACGGCGCTGTGCGTGGCGTTCATGCAGGACAAAAACGTCAACATCTTCCTGGAGATCGTCCAGCGCGACCTGACCACCTTCTGGCTGGCGACGCAGGCGGACTATGACCCCGAGCATTCCATGCTGGACGCCACCTTCAAGGAGCTGCGCAACAACCTGCGCGCCAAGACCATGGGCTACGGCATCGAACGGGCGCTTTACGAGATGAACGAGGGGATGCCGTGCCGGAGCCCGCTGGTGGCGCGGGACTACGTCCTGGAAATCACGGAGATCCTGCCCGCCCTGGACCAGGCGTCGCAGCGCGAGGACACCAGCTTCTGGCCGGTGGATTCCCACGTCGCCGCGTTCATCGGCGCCCGCTTCAGCCAGAACCTGGACCGCCAGCTCAACGCCATGAGCGCCGAGAACAAGACCCAGCGCATCCTGGGGATGATCAGCCTCCTCGCCATGGTGCAGTGGCGGCGCGGACCGGAGGCCATGTACGGCCTGGCAAGCTGGATCGGCGGCCTCGTTCAGTTCCTCCTCGAT
>CAJXLG010000261.1 GCA_913055885.1 uncultured Rhodospirillales bacterium | reverse complement strand
CACCATCGATTCCCGGGCGGGGCGACTGCTCACCATCCTGCTGGTGCCCCTGGTGCCGTGCTCGGCGCGGCTGGCGGTGCTGGCGGTGCTGGCGCCGGCCTTTTTCGGCGGCCAGGCGCTGCTCGCCACCCTGCTGCTGGTGGGCCTGAACCTGGCGGTGCTGGGGGCGCTGGGGGTGGTGTTGCACCGCACGCTGTTCCGCGACGAGCGCGCCGCCTTCATCATGGAGCTGCCCCTGTACCACCGGCCCAACGCGCGCACCATCGGGCTGTTCGTCTACACCAGCCTGCGCCACTTCCTGCACAAGGCGGGGACGGTGATCGTCGTGGCGGCCATGGTGATCTGGGCCCTGTCCAGCTTCCCCGGCCCCGGCATCGAGAACAGCCTGCTGGCCGGCATCGGCCGCTTCCTGAGCCCGGTGGGCGACCTCATGGGCTTCGACTGGCGCCTCATCGCGGCGCTTCTGTCCAGTTTCGTCGCCAAGGAGGTGGCCGTGGCGACGCTGGGCATCCTCTACGGCCTGGGCGAGGAGGCGGCGGGGCTGGCCGCCACCATGAGCGAGGCGGTGGCCCCCGCCACCGGCCTGGCCTTCCTGGCCGTGGTCATGCTGTTCATCCCGTGCGTCGCCACCGTGGGCGCCATGCGCCAGGAGACGGGCTCGTGGGCCTGGACGGGCCTGGGCATCGTGCTGCTGCTGGGGATCTCCCTGGCCGCCGGCATCGGTCTCTACCAGGGGGCGGCCCTCCTCGGTGTGGGCGGCGCGGCATGATCCGAGATATTCTGACGCGCGCCGCCGCCGACGGCTGCGTCGAGCCCCGCACCCTGGCCGCCGACCTGGGTGTCTCCCATGCCCTGGTGGAAACCATGCTCGACGACCTGGTGAAACGCGGCTACCTGGCCGTGATGGCAAGCGACACGCCGGCGGCCGCCGGCTGCGGCGGCTGTGCCGCGAAGCGCGCGTGCGCCGGC
The DNA here is from genome assembly GCA_913055885.1 of uncultured Rhodospirillales bacterium. Taxonomy (GTDB): domain Bacteria; phylum Pseudomonadota; class Alphaproteobacteria; order Rhodospirillales; family CAJXLG01; genus CAJXLG01. The sequence continues at coordinate 2,810 of CAJXLG010000261.1, read as the reverse complement.
CGGGCGCCGCGTCTGTGGCGGCTCACGGAGAAGGGGCGCGCCGCCGTTTGATCAGGACCCCCGCGAACGCCGCCGGGGCCGCCGCCGCCGGCGCGGGAAGGGGGTGGTGACGGGCCGCACCTCGCCGCGTTCCTCGGCCCGGCGGCGGGCCAGGGCGCGGTTGTAGGTGAGCAGGGCGTCCGCCTGGTGCAGGCAGCCCACCAGGTGGTGGGTGTCGGCATGGTCCACCACCGGAATGTGCTCGCGGCCCGTCGCCAGCATGGTGTCCACGCACGTCTGGAGGTCGTCGTTTTCCGCCACCACCGGGGGATGGCGGCGCGCCACGTCGATGGCGCGCAGGAGCGGGTCCAGGTGGGTGGCGTAGGCGGCCTCGTCCAGGTCGGCCAGGGTGATGGTGCCGAACAGCACGCCGTCGGCCGTGGTGACGAAAAGCTCGCCGCGTGGCGTTTGCTGAAGGGCGCGGCGGATCGCCGGCATGGGGGTTCCCGGCCCCACGGACTCCACCGTCCGCATGGCGGGCCCGGCGGTGAGGCTGTGCAGCAGGCCGCGTTCGTAGCCGGCGCGCAGGTCCACGCCGCGCCGGCGGAGCTGCCACAGGAAGTAGGAGCGCACCTCCCACTGCCGCGTGAGCAGGTTCGCCGTCACCACCGCCAGCATGACCCCCACCGTCACCTGGTAGTCGGCGGTGATCTCGAAAATGATGAGGATGGTGGAGATGGGCGCCCCGAGCACCGCCGAGGCGACGCCGCCCATGCCCACCAGGGCGTAGACGGTGGGGTTGCCCAGGGCGGGATAGGCCGTCTGTACCACCGCTGCCGCCAGGGCGCCCAGCAGCGCCCCCATGGTCAGGGAGGGGCTGAAGACGCCGCCGGAGAAGCCCAGGCCGAGGCAAAGGCTGGTGGCCGCCATCTTGGCGACGAGCAGCACGGCCAGGGTGCCCAGGGGGAAGCCGCCGCGCAGGGCGGTATCGGTGGCCTCGTAGCCCACGCCCAGGACGTGCGGGAAGCCCAGCGCCAGGCCGCCCAGGACCCCCCCCGCCAGCACGGGCCGCAGGGGCGCCGGCAGGCGGCTGGCGGCGGCCTTGTCCTCCACGCTGTTCACCGTCTTCATGAAGGCGAGCGCCAGGCCGCCGGCGAGCACGCCGACGACGGCGAAGACGGCGAACTCGGCGGGCAGGGGTTCGGCGTGGCCGGGGATGAAGAAGGCCGGATAGTTGCCGAACCAGCCGCGCGACACGATGGTCGCCACCACGCTGGCCACCACCACCGGGGCGAAGGCCGTCAGGGCGTAGTGGCCCAGGATCACCTCGTTGGCGAAGAGGGCGCCGGCGATGGGCGCGTTGAAGGAGGCGGCCACCGCCGCCGCCGTGCCGCAGCCCAGCACCGTCCGGGCCATGGGGCGGGTCAGGTTGAGGGGGCCGGTGAGCCAGTTGGTGAGGGAAGCGCCCAGGTGCACGGCCGGTCCCTCGCGGCCCACCGACGCCCCGGTGCCGATGGAAGTGGCCGACAGCAGGGCGGACCACAGGCCCGTGCGCCAGTCCATGCGGCCGCCGTGCAGGGCCGACGCGGCGATGACGTCGGATACGGTCTGCGGCCGGCGGCCCGGCATGACGAAATGGATGAGAAGCCCCACCAGGGTGCCGCCGGCCACGGGCAGCAGGGCCACACGCCAGGCCGGCAGCCCGGCGGCCACGGTGGCCAGGTTGCCGTGGCCGGCGCCGTAGCCCAGGCCGTGCACCAGGACGATGGCCTCGCGGAACACGATGACGGCGCCGCCCACGCCGGCCCCCGCCACCACGGCGAGCACGGTGAGCAGGATCTGGTCGTTCTGCGCCAGCCGGATGACACGCAGGACGAGGCGGCGGAAGGTCAGGCGCATCATGGTCCACGTCCGACAGCCGTGAGGGGCGACGGGGCTCCCCGGCGTCATCCCGAGGGGCTTTTGCCGTCCGGCAAAAGCCTCGAAGGATACGCCGGCCTACTCGCGCCGCAGGACGCGGTTGACCAGCACGCGCGCCCAGCGGCTCTCCCGGAACCGGGCGGCCAGGGCCTCCGGGTCGTAGGTGGTCTCCACCCAGTCGGCGAAGGCATCCGGATCGCCGCCCGTGTCGGCGGCGACACGCGCCAGGAAGAAATCCAGCATGCCCGTCCGCGCCTGGCGCACATGACCGTAGCGCAGGGCGAGCTGGCCCATCGCCTCGGCCAGCGGGCGGCGTTCGTGCAGGAACAGGTAGAGGGCGGCGATGAAGCCCGCGCGGTCGGCGCCCGACTTGCAGTGGATGAGCACCGGGTAGGTCACGTCGGCGAAGAGCGGCGCCACGGCCCGCACGGTCTCCTTCTTGGGCATGCCGCGTGAGCGCATGGGAAAGTCCACCAGCGTCAGGCCGTGGCGCTGGCAGGCGTCGCGCTCCAGCCGGTAGACCCCGTCCGTCTCGCGGGCGCCGCGCAGGTTGATCACGGTGCGCACGCCGCGCCCGGCGAAGCGGTGCAGGTGGGCCGGGCTGGGCTGGCCGGCGCGCCAGGCGTTGTCCGACACCCGGTGGGTGTTGCAGTAGACGGCGCGCAGGAAGCCGTGGTCGGTCAGGTACAGGTCGCGCCACGCCCGCCGGCGACCGGCGGCGTCGAGCAGCGGGGCGGGCGGGGCGAAGGAGGGGACGTCGGGCATGGGACGCGGCGCTGTTGTGAGGCGGCGCCGGAGCCTACCACACCCGGCCCGCCGGGCAAGAGGGCTGGACGCCCATAATCCCGGACCACCACGTAGCCCGGGCTGGCAAGAGGCTTGCGTAGGGGGCCTCTCGGGCAATGTTATCA
>CAJXLG010000260.1 GCA_913055885.1 uncultured Rhodospirillales bacterium | reverse complement strand
AGCCGCTTCGTGGCGGAAAAGACCATGGCGGCCAACCAGGAACAGGACATGCCGGAGAGCACCCTGGAGACCCTGATCAACATCAACCTCCAGATCTCCGAGGGGCTGCTCGAGGGCGCGGAGAACGGCGAGGCCCGTGAGCCGGCGATGGCTGGCTGAGGGCCCACGCCCCGCCGAACACCGCCGCGGCACGCCGGCCCTGCCGGCGTGCCTTTTCATGGGCCGCCGCGCCCGAACCCTTTGCGGCGCATGGTTCCCCAGCCCTTTTTGCGGCGCAGGAACTCCCACCAGCCCATGACGCGCCAGATGTTGTTGATCTGGCGGTAGCCGAAATTCTCCCCCACGGCGGCCAGGGTCAGCCACGCCAGATCCCGGGGCGCGGGATAGCGGCGCAGCGTGACCTCTTCCAGGATCAGGGCCCCCACGGAAATGAACACCCCGAAGGCGAACACCAGCGCCAGATAGGCCAGGAAGAAATCCAGGCCGAAGACACCGCCCGCCCACAGGGCCGGGATGAGCAGATAGCCGAGGGCCTCCAGCGGCGGTCCCAGGACGTCGGACAGCAGCATGTTCAGATAGCCCACGGTGCCGGCCACGCCGTACCGCCGACGGCCCAGCATGGGGACATGCTTGAAGAAGGTCTCCAGGCTGCCGCGCTGCCAGCGCCGGCGCTGACCTGCCAGCACCGACAGGGTTTCCGGCACCTCCGTCCAGCACACCGGATCGGGCACGAAGCGGATGCCGTAGGGCGCCTCCACGTCGCACAGATGGCGGTGGAGCTTGACGATGATCTCCATGTCCTCGCCCACGGTGCCGTGGCTGTAGCCGCCCACGGTGACCGCCACGCTGCGCCGGAAGATGCCGAACGCCCCGGAAATCAACATCATGGCGCCCCATTCGCTCCACGCCATCCGCGCCATCAGGAAGGCGCGCAGGTACTCCATGACCTGGAACAGGGCAAGGGGATGCCGCGGCAGCCCCACTTCCAGGATGCGGCCGGCGCGCACCCGGCTGCCGTTGGCGACGCGGATGGTGCCCCCCACCGCCACGACCCGGCCGGGGTCTTCCATGAAGGGTTGAACGGCCCTCAAAAGGGCGTCCGTCTCCAGCAGGCTGTCGGCATCGACGGCACAGAACAGGGGCGTGCGGGTGAGGTCGATGCCGGCGTTCAGGGCGTCGGCCTTGCCGCCGTTCTCCTTGTCCACCACCAGCAGGCGGGGGTAGGCGTCGGCGGCGTACAGGCCCCGTATGGCCTCGTGCGGCACCGCCGGTTCCCAGGCCCGCGTCACGGGCACCAGGTCGAAGGCCTCGATCAGGCGGGCCAGGGTGGCGTCCCCCGAGCCGTCGTTGACGACGATGACCTCGAAGCTGGGATAATGCAGCGCCAGCATGGAACGCACGCTGTCGACGATGCTGGTCTCTTCGTTGTGCGCCGGGACCAGCAGGGAGATGGGGATGGTCTGGCCCGAGAAGCGCCACCACGCGGTCTGCGGGTCCTCGGCGGCCACCCGCCGACGCAGGGCGCAGTAGGCGGCAACGAGCTGGACGGTGTAGAGCAGGTTCTGGATGAGGCCGCTGGCGAAGATGGCGTAGCCGATGATGACGGCCGCCGCCAGCAGGGCGTCGGCGCCCGCGGCCAGGGTTGCCGTCATTGTTCCGCCTCCGCCAGCACCAGCCGCACCACGCGCGCCCGTTCGCCGGGGCCCCGGGCGGCGGTCCGCAGGGTGGCGCGGCCGGCGTCGCCGAAGCCGGCCAGCGCCTGCGCGGCCCGGAAGCGCACCCACCACTGGGGATCGTCCAGGAGGCCTTCCAGGGACCCGGCCAGATCGGTCAAGCCGATGCGCGCCGCGGCCTGCGCCGCCTGGGCACGCACCTCCCAGGCCGGATCGGCCAGCCCGGTCGCCACGGCCGGCCGCGCCCCGGGGTGGCCCAGCCCGGCCAGCGCCCGCATGGCCGCGGCCCGGACGTCGAGGTCGGGGGAGCCCTGCACCAGCGTTACCAGCAGCGGCACGGCGGTCAGATCACCGGCGTGGCCCAGGCCATCCACCAAAAGGACCTGCCGGCCGGGCGCCCCGGTGGCATCCAGGGCGCTCTTGATCGCCTCGGCCTGGGCCGGGGCGATGGCCCGTATCAATTCCTGAAGCCCTTTCCTTGGAACGTCGGGTCGGTCCTCCAGGGCGGCCAGGACCGTGGCCACCGCCGGCGGCGTTCCCGCCTCCTGCAACGCCTGGGCCGCGGCCAGGCGGACCCGCCCGTCGGAATCGGTCACCAGGGCCTCCTGGAGGGCCGTGCGCACGTCGGCGCGATGGGCGGCGAAGGGGGTGAGGTTGGTGGCCGCCCGGTAGCGGGCCCGGGTGTCACCCCGCGCCAGCGCCCGGCGTTCCGTGGCGATGGCGCCACACCGCTCCACCAGGTCCACGATGCGCTCCACCTCCCCGCCCCGCAGGCTGTGCAGCAGGCGTCTGGCCTGCCCCATGAGGATCTCGGCGTCGTCGCTGTCCAGGTCCGGACCGCCGGCGGAATCGCCCTGCGTGATCCAGCGCACCAGCCAGGCGCGCAGGACCCTGGCGCGTTCCGCGCGCCGACGGGCCCGGCGCTGGCGCACGGCGCGAACCACGATCAGGACGCCCATGGTTGCGAGGGCGAAGGCCGCCAGGACCAGGGCACCCCACCAGACGATCCGGAGAAGCATGGCCCCCCCTCAATACCGCAGGGTGAAACCGCCCGTTGCCTTGGTGCGGCGATAGTCGGTGCGGACGCCGTCGCGCGCCTCGCGGGTCAGGCCCAGCCGCAGATCGATGGTGTCGCTGAGCCCGATGACGGCGCCGCCGAACACCGTGCGGGTCTCGGCCACGCCCGCGCCCTCGGATTCCGGCACGTCGCCGTAGCCGCCGTACAGGGCCAGGCCGCCCAGCGCCTGCCAGTCGGCGCGGGCGGACCAGCCGGCGAGCCGCCCCCGGGCATCCCACGAATTGACCCAGGTGCCGGTAACTTTGACCCGGCCGTCGAAAAAGCCCTGGGTCAGCCCGGGCGAGAGGGTGCGCACGTCGGTGGTGGTGTAGCGGCGGAAACGCGCGGCCAGATCCGCCGTGGTGTCACCCAGGAAGCCGTCGTGCCGGCGCAGGGTGTAGGCGGCGCCCGCCGAGACTTCGCGGCGCGGCAGGAAATCCCCGCCGGGGGCGCCGCCCGCCTCGGCGCGCAGGGTCAGGCGCTCGCTCACGCGGTGGCCGCCGCCCACGGCCACACTGGTATCGGAGAGCCCGAAGCGCCGGGCGACCCGGACCCGGCCGTAGACAGAGGTCGCCACGTCCAGCCGATACCCCACGGACAGGCTTCCCTGCCGCCAGTTCTCGCGCGTCACGCCGTCGAAGGTGCTCAGGGCGCCGCTCACGTCGATGCGCCAGGGCCGCTCCACCCGCGGCGCCGACAGATCGGCCAGGCGGTCCCGTACGTCCGGAGAATCGGGGGTGAGGGCGTCGGCCCGTTCGTAGTAGCGCCGGGCCGCGTCGCGCCGACCGGCCGCCGCCGCCACGTCGCCCCGCCCGAGCAGCCCCGGCCGGTGCTCCGGGGCTTCCTGGAGGGCCCTGTCGAACCAGTCGGCCGCGGCCGCCAGCCGCCCCCGGTAGTAGGCGATCCGGCCGCGCAACGTCAGGGCCGCCACGCTGTCGGGGCGGCGGTCCAGTTCCGCTTCCACCAGGGCGACGGCTTCGTCATGGCGCTCCGCCCAGGCCAGCATCCGGGCGTGGGCCAGGGCGACGTCGCCATTGTCCGGGGCGAGGGCGCGCGCCCGCTTGAAGG
>CAJXLG010000259.1 GCA_913055885.1 uncultured Rhodospirillales bacterium | reverse complement strand
CGGCCGCCGAATACGGCAGTTCCTCGTGCACCTGGAGGTAGACCTGTTCGCGGGTGATCTCGGCGGCCAGGAGGCGCTCGTTGATGTCGGAAAGCTGGTCCTCGGGGAACAGCCACGGGCTCTCCGGTACCCGTTCCGCCAGATGGTCCAGCACGTCGTCCACGCCGTCGCCGTCGAGCGCGTTGATCATGAAGATGTGCTCGACGATCCCCTCGTTGTTGATGGAATCGGCGAGCGGCAGGAGCCGCGCCTTGTCCTTGATCAGATCCACCTTGTTCAGGGCCACGAGGCACTGCCGCCCGGCATTCTTGAGCCGGTCCATGATCTTGCGGGTGTCGCTGTCGATGCCGCGCCTGGCGTCGATGACCAGCAGGATGAGGTCGGCGTCCTCGATGCCCGTCCACGCCGCGGCGATCATGGCCCGGTCCAGGCGCCGCCCCGGCTTGAAGATGCCGGGCGTGTCCACGAAGACGAGCTGGGCGCCGCCGTAGGGCAGGATGCCCAGCATGCGGCTGCGGGTGGTCTGGACCTTGGGGGTCACGATGGAGACCTTGGCCCCGACCATCCGGTTGAGAAGCGTGCTCTTGCCCACGTTGGACGCCCCCGCCAGGGCGACGAAGCCGCACCGTTCCGGGGCGCTCCCCTCCCCGCTTTCGGGGGCATTGGTGGCCGTGGCGTCCGTCATCCCTGCACCTTCTCCAGCATGGCTTCGGCGGCCTGTTTGGCGGCCACCCGTTTGGAAGAGCCCTCGCCTGTGGCGCGCTCATAACCCGGCAGGCTCACGGCGACCCGGAACAGGGGCTCGTGCGACGGCCCCTCCTGGGCCACCGTCTCGTAGCTGGGCAGGGGCAGGCCGTGCCCCTGGGCCCATTCCTGAAGCGCCGTCTTGGGGTCCACGGGCGGCCGGCCCGCCGCTTCCTCCATGAGGGGCGCCCAGAGCGCCCGGATGAGCGCCGCCGCCGGGGACAGTCCGCCGTCCAGGTAGAGCGCCCCGATGACCGCTTCGCACAGGTCGGCCATGACGGTGGCATTGGCGCGGTCCAGTTCGTGACCGCCCCGCCCCAGGACCGCGGCGCGCGCCAGGTCCAGATGGTTGGCGATGCGCGCCAGGGCGTCGCGCTCGACCAGGGCCGCCTGGCGGCGCGCCAGCCGGCCTTCCGGCTCCTCCGGGAAACGGTGGTACAGCATTTCCGCGATGACCAGCCCCAGCACCCGGTCGCCGAGGAACTCCAGGCGCTCGTTGTCCGGCCCCTTGCCGGCGGCGCTGGCGTGCGTCAGGGCAAGCGCCAGCAGGTCACGGTCGTTGAAGGTGTGGCCCAGCCGTTGTTCCAGGGCGGCCCGGGTATCCTGTGTTCCGCTCTTTCCGGCCATGGTCAGGAAACCGTATCGAACAGGCGGTTCCAGCGGATGGCGAAGGGCCAGTTCCACACCTCCCACAGCGCGGCGTCCCCGTTCGTGGAGAAGAAAAGCACCTGCGCCTCGCCCACCAGATTCTGCTTGGGCACGTACCCCACCCCGGCCAGCACCCGGCTGTCCAGGGAGTTGTCACGGTTGTCCCCCATCATGAAGAAGTGGCCCTTGGGCACCTGGTACTTCCGCGTGTCGTCCAGGCTGCCGCTGTCCGTCTCCTCGATGATGCGGTGCTTGACGCCGTTGGGCAGGGTCTCGACGTACTGCTTCACCCGCTGGACGTTGCCGTTGTCATCATGGAAGACATAGTCGTCGATGCGGCGCCGTTCCACCGGTTCACCGTTGATGTGCAGCACGCCGTCCGTCACCTGAATGGTGTCGCCCGGCAGGCCGATGATGCGCTTGATGTAGTCGCTGGACGGGTGGCGGGGGTGCTTGAACACCGCGATGTCGCCGCGCTCGGGCTCTTCGTAGAAGATGCGGCCGGGGATGAGCGGCAGGCCCCACGGCAGCGAATACCGGCTGTAGCCGTAGCTGTATTTGGACACGAACAGATAATCACCCACCAGGAGCGTGGGGATCATGGAACCGGAGGGGATGTTGAAGGGCTCGTAGGCGAAGGTGCGCACCAGAAGGGCCACCAGGACGGCATAAAAGACGGTCTTGATGGTATCCCAGAGGGTGTCGTCCTTCCTTCCCTTTTTGTCGGTGCCGTTTTCTGCCATGGCCCTTTCCTAAGCGGATCGGGGCGGCCGGTCAAGCCGGCGCCCGCCGCCGTCACGCCGTTACGGGAACAGCCTCCAGGATCACCACCGCCTGTGCCAGGGGCGGCTCGTCGCTGATGCTGAGATGGATGGCCGAGGCGTGTTCCGGCGGCACCAGACCGTCCAGGCAGCGGGCGGCCGCCCCGTCCAGATGCATGGTCGGCCGCCCCGCCGGCTCGCGCGTCACGGCCATGTCGCGCCAGCGCACGCCGTACTGCCCGACACCCGTGCCCAGGGCCTTGGCGCACGCCTCCTTTGCCGCGAAAACCCGGGTGTAGGCGGCGGCCCGGTCGGCCCGGGCGTCGCACCGGTCCTGTTCCGCCGCCGTAAAGACGCGTTGTGTGAACCGCGCCCCGTGGCGTTCAAGGGTGTCGGCGATGCGCCGGCCGTCCGCCAGATCCGTGCCCAGCCCGAGGATCACGCCTTGTCCTCCGTCGTTTCCCCACGGGCCGCATCCATCACGGCCCGCATGTGGCGCACCGTCTCGTCCAGCCCCATGAAAACCCCCTCGGCCACCAGGAAATGGCCGATGTTGAGTTCCACAATCTGGGGAATGCGGGCGACCGGCGGCACCGTCGCATAGGTGAGGCCGTGGCCGGCGTGGCATTCCAGGCCCAGCTCGGCGGCACGGGCCGCCGCCGTCGTCAGACGGGCAAGTTCGTGCGCCTGCTCGTCCCCCTCCGTATCGCAGAAGCGGCCCGTGTGCAGTTCCACGGCCGGCGCGCCCATGGCGCGCGCCGCTTCCAGGTGGCGCGGCTCCGGCTCGATGAAAAGGGAAACCCGGGTTCCCACCTCGGTGAGCGCCGCCACCGCCTCCGCCAGGCGGCCGTCGTCCCCGGCGGCGTCGAGGCCGCCCTCCGTGGTCCGCTCCGTGCGCCGTTCGGGCACCAGACACGCCGCGTGCGGCCGGTGATTCCGGGCGATATCACGCATTTCGGGGGTTGCCGCCATCTCCATGTTGAGCGGCAGCGAGACCTCGGTGCGCAGGCGGGCGATGTCGTCGTCCGTTATGTGCCGGCGGTCCTCGCGCAGATGGGCGGTAACGTTTTCGGCGCCGGCACCGGCGGCCATGTGCGCCGCCCGTACCGGATCGGGAACGATCCCGCCCCGGGCGTTGCGGAGGGTGGCGATGTGATCGACGTTGACGCCGAGACGCAGGGGTGCGGCCGTCACGTTGCTTCCCTTCCCATCTGACGGTTTTGCGTGGCCAGCTCGCGCTGCCGGCGCTGGAAGAGGCGGCGCGCGCGATGCCGTTGATAGCTCCTGACGAGCGCCCGGGCGGGCCAGAACACCGCCTGCCACATGCCGAAAGCGAGCGGGATGGAACCCAGGATCATGGGCCACAGCACGGGCCATATCTCATCGGTGAACCGGTCCAGGTTGACGTTGATCAGCGCCTCCCAGGCCCGCGAGAAAAGATTGACGAAGTCCACGGCGTCCGCCGAGGGCTTGCCCGCCACCAGGGCTCCCAGGTTGTAGATGGCGAGCCAGATGAAGGGAAAGCTCCACGGGTTGCCCACCAGGGTCCCGATGGCGGACGCGATGATGTTGCCGCGCACCAGGAACGCCAGAATGCCGCCAAGAATGAAGTGCCCCCCGATGAAGGGCGTGCACGACGCCGCCGCCCCCGAGGCCAGCCCGGCCGCGAT
>CAJXLG010000258.1 GCA_913055885.1 uncultured Rhodospirillales bacterium | reverse complement strand
CCCGCCGCTCGATGAAAGACACTACGATCGAGGACGTCGCCGACCACGCAGACGTGTCCAAGTCCACCGTGTCTGCGAGAAACCGTTGTGTGAAAGCCCGGCCGAGGCCCGAAGCCTGAAGGCGCGGGCCGACGCCGCGGGCCGGAACCTCATGGTGGGGTTCGTCTATCGCTTCGCGCCGATCTTTGAAACGGCGGTCGAGGTGCTGGAGGCGGGGGCTCTGGGCACGCCGGTCATGGCCTCGTTCCGCATTGGCGGGCGCGGCTCACATCAGGTATGGAAACACCGCAAGGCGGAGGGCGGCGGCGCCATCAACGAGATGATGGTCCACATGCTGGACATGGCCATCTGGTTTTTCGGCCCAATGGCGCGTGCCGATCTGCTCACCTGTGAGCTTCTCCGGCCGCGGCGGGTTATTCAGGGCGTTGAAGAGACGGTGGACGCGGAGGATTTCGTCCAGGCGCGGTTCCGCAGCGCCGGCGGCGTCGAGGTTGCCATCGAGGCCGACCTGCTTACCCCCGCCTTCAGCCAGCACGCGGAAATCCAGGGCGATAACGGCAGTTTCTTCGGCTCCATCACCGCCGACAAGCCCTGTTACGTTCACTGTATCGAGCCTGCCGGCGGTTATCCCGCGGGACGCACGGACATCTCGAACCCCCATACCAATCTTTTCCTGGCCCAGATGGCGGAATTCATCAGCGCGGTGCGCGACGGACGGCCGCCCCGGCGTTGCACCGCCGGTGATTCCGTGCTGTTGATGGACGCCCTGAACGCGTTGTTGGGTCCGGACAACGAGGCACCGGCCTGTACCACCTGAACCGGCACACCCGCGGACAAGGAGATACCCGCCATGCGCATCATGATCCTTGGGGGGGATGGCTACCTGGGGTGGCCGACCGCCATGCACTTCGCCCGCCGCGGCCACGACGTGGCGGTCATCGACAACTACCTGCGCCGCCGTATCGCCCGCGAAACGGATTCGCAGGCCCTGATCGAGGCCAATGACCTGCCCCAGCGGTGTTCCGTTTTTTATCAGCTTACGGGCCGGGAAATCACCCATATCGAGGGCGATCTCAACGACCCGTCGGTCCTCTATGAGGCCGTCCGCGCGCATCAGCCCGAGAGCATCATCCACTATGCCGAGCAGCCGTCGGCGCCTTACTCCATGCGGGGTTTTGACGAGGCGCGGCTGACCCTCAACAACAATCTGAACGTCACTTTCAACGTCATCTGGGCGGTAAAGGACCTGGTACCCGACTGCCACATCATCAAGCTGGGCACCATGGGGGAGTACGGCACCCCCAACATCGACATCGAGGAAGGCTGGCTGGAGGTGGAGCACAAGGGCCGGCGCGACACTTTCCTGTATCCGCGCCAGGCGGGAAGCCTCTATCACACCACCAAGATCCTGGACACGGATCTCCTGTGGTTCTATGTGCGGACCTACGGTCTGCGCGTCACGGATCTGATGCAGGGGCCGGTGTATGGCCTTTCCACCGAAGAGTCCGAAATGGACGAAAGGCTTTTACCGAATTTCCACTACGATGACATTTTCGGGACCGTCGTTAATCGATTTCTGGTCCAGGCCGTAGCCGGCATTCCGCTCACCATTTACGGCAAGGGCGGTCAGACGCGGGGCTACCTGAATCTGCGCGATACCCTGCAGTGCGTGGACCTGGCGGCGAGGAGCCCGGTGGAGCGCGGCGACCTCCGCATCCTCAACCAGTTAACGGAAACCTTCACCGTCAAGGAACTGGCGGACCAGGTGGCTCGTGTGGGCAACCGCCTGGGGCTCGAAGTTGAGGTGCAGACCATTCCCAACCCTCGCCAGGAAGCGGAAGAGCACTATTACAATCCGAAATACTCGGGCCTTCTGGACCTGGGCCTGCAGCCCCACTACCTCACCGATGCCGTGGTCGAGGACATGCTCACCCGCATCCTCCGCTATCGTGCCTGCATCGACACGAACCGCATCATGCCCCGCGTCAAATGGTCCGGCTAGGACGCCGCGCTTCGGGGCGTGGGAAATCCGGCGCCCCGGGGGCGCGGCGCCACCCGGCGCATGTTTGTATTGTCAGCCGCAAGGACCTGACCAACAACACCCGGGTCCATCGTCAGGCCGCGGCCCTGGATGCGGCCGGCTATCGCGTCACCGTGGTGTGCCCGGCCCCGCCCGCACCCGGCCTGCGTCAACGGACACCGCAGGTGGCTTATCGGACCGTGCCGGTCTTCAACACGGAGGCCGGCGGCGTATCCCCGGCGCCCTCGAGCCAGCCCGGGGCCGCCTCCGCCCCGGCGGCGATGCGCCCTTCGGCGGTGCGCCGCCATTTCCGGGCCGTGTGGAATGCTGTGGTCCGTCCGTGGAATCCCCTGCGCACCACCTTTCGCTACCGCCGCCGCGTTCTCGGGGTTATGGCCGGGGCATCCGTAGACCTTGTCCAGGCCCATGACGCCCCGGCCCTGGCGGCGGCCGCCGCGTTGGCCCGCCGCTGCGAGGCCGAACTTCTTTATGATGCGGTGGAGATCACCGAGTATCGCCTGCACAGCCGCGAAGACACGCCGGGCGGGACGCAGCTGGCGGCGCGCCTTGCCGCCGCCTATAAGACTTTCCCCCGCTCCGTGGCAAACGCTCTGGACCGCCGCGCCCTGCGCCGGTGTGGGCGCGTTATCGCCGTCAGCGAGGGGGTGGCGCAATGGTACGCCCGTCACCGCGGGGTATCCACGCCCGCCGTGATCCGCAACTGCCGCGACTACCATCCCTGGCTCGAGGACCATCGCCTGCGCCGGGACTGCGGCCTGTCCGATTCAGCCCGGGTGGTCCTGTGGTTCGGCTATACCTACCCCGCGCAAGGCATCGAGCGCCTTATCGAGGCGGCCGCTCACACACCGGAGCATGTGCACTTCCTGCTTCTCACCATGACCATGCCCCGCTGGGAGGCGTTCGCCGAGTCCATCCATGCCGCGGCGGCCGCCAGCCCGGCCGCGCACCGCATCTTCTTTCGCCCGGCCCGTGCCCCCGATGACCTCGTCGCCTATGCTTCGGGTGCCGACATCGGCATCATCCCGCGACCCAACGTCGGGCCGAATGTCGCCTACAGCCTGCCCAACAAATTCTTTGAGATGGTCATGGCCCGGCTGCCCATCGCCGTGTCGGACGTTCCGGATATGCGCTCGCTGGTAGAGCGTTACGATATCGGCCGCGTGTTCGATGAAAACGACAGTACAAGCGTGGCCGAAACCGTCTCGTCAATGCTCGATCCGACCACGCTCCACACCCTCAAAACAAACGCCGACACAGCGGCCCAAGAGCTGAACTGGGCCGTGGAACGCCGGCGATATGTCTCGGTTATCGACGCGTGCGTATCCGGTTCGGCGTATTCATGAAGTGTGTTGCGGGAAGGCGGGCGGCCGCCGCCAACGGCGGGGGCCGCCCGGATCCTTGCCCGACAGCGATACCGGCCCCTACAGCTCGTCCAGGAACGGGTAGTCGGTGTAGCCCGTCTCGTCGCCGCCGTAGAAGGTGCCTTCGTCCGGCGTGTTGAGGGGCGCGTTCCGTTCCAGGCGCGTCGCCAGGTCGGGGTTGGCGATGTACAGCCGGCCGAAGGACACCAGGTCGGCGTGGTTCTCCTCCACGGCCTTCATGGCGCCCTCCCGGGTGTAGCCGCCGTTGGCCATGTAGGCGCCCCGGAAGGCGTTGCGCAGGCGGCTGTAGGCCACCCGGCATTCCGGCGGGTCGCCCTCCGCGACGAGCGCGGAGGCCTCGCCCTGGAGGTCCACGAGGTCGGCGGTCGCGCCGCCGGCGTCGATGACCTCGACGGCGGCGTCCT
>CAJXLG010000257.1 GCA_913055885.1 uncultured Rhodospirillales bacterium | reverse complement strand
CGTCAGGCCGAGGACGATGATGTAGCCGCCGATGATGAGCCAGTGCAGCGGCCAGCCGGTGAGGATGCGGATGACGCCCAGCATGAGGGCCACCCCCACGGCGACACCCACGGTGTAGCGCAGTTCCGTCGCCAGGGCATCGCGCGCCTCCGGATCGTCGGCGACATGGGCGGCGTTGGCGAGCGCCCCGGGGGCCTTTTCCGCCACGCCCAGAAGGGCCGGCTCGGCCACGGTAGTGCCGAAGCCCAGGGCGAAGGCGAAGGCGAGCAGCCACGGCACGCTGCCCTTGCGGGCGAAGGCGTCGGCCATGGATTCGCCCAGCGGGAAAAGCCCCGTCTCCAGCCCCTGGACGAAAAGCGCAAGACCCAGGACGACGAAGACAATCCCCTCCAGCACCTCGCCCAGATTGGGCGGTGGCTGTTGCAGCACCACGCCCTGAAAAAAGGCGACCACCACCACGACGGGCAGCAGGTCGCGCAGGGCGCCGGCCATGAGCCTTACGAGGGAGCGCAGGTGCTCGAGCATGGGGCCGTCATAGCATGGCCTTGCGCGGCGAACCAGAGGCACGCGCCCTCAGGCGGAAGCGGCCTGTCGCCGCCCCCGGCTTCCGGCTACCGCCAGACCATCACCCCTCCCGACGGTGCCGGGCCATATAGTCGCGGAGCGCCTCGTTGATACGCGTTTGATAGTTCTGTTTTCCCGCCGCCTGGAACCACGCGATGACGTCGGCGTCCAGCCGGATCGTTACCTGACGCTTGACGGGACGGTACAATGGGCCCCGTTCCGCGCCGGACCAATCCGTGGCTTCCGGAATGTCCGTGGTGTCGATTTCGGAATCCGGCATTTCCTCCAGGGCTTCCAGTTCTTCCCGGACTCCGGGCGGCACGTCGTCACTGTTGCCCATGATAAATGCGCCTTTCCCGCGGCGTTGCTTTGCGGGCGCTGATGATGCGCCCTGGCTCGTCATTCAACGGCCAAGTGTGAACCACGAACAGAACCGTGTTGCCGACAACACCCAGGGTTCGAAAGCGGTCCTCGGACGGCTCCGGATCCGCCATGGTCAGGTGACACGGGTCGTCAAAGACATGCACAGCCAGGGCAAAGCTGACGCGATGCTTTTCTTTGTTCCTGGCCTCTTTCGCCGGGTCCCAGGTCCATTCATCATCATACATGCTCGCCCTTTTTTCGTACATACAGAATTGTAATTACAGAAGGGGAGAGGGCCACCTCAAGGGCCGGCAAACAGCTGCCTCGCACTTCCCGCTCGCCCAAACAAGCCGGGGGCGCCCGAAGGCGCCCCCGACCTTTTTCAAACCCGCTCTGGTGAGACGGCCTACCGGTTCGCCCGGTTCTCGATGAGGTCCTCCACGACGCCCGGGTCGGCGAGGGTGGAGGTGTCGCCCAGGTTGTCGAAATCGTTCTCGGCGATCTTGCGCAGGATGCGGCGCATGATCTTGCCGGAACGGGTCTTGGGCAGGCCGGGCGCGAACTGCAGGAGGTCGGGGCTGGCGATGGGCCCGATCTCCTTGCGCACGTGGTTCACCAGCTCCTTCTTCAGGTCGTCGGAGCTCTCGTGGCCGGCCACCAGGGTTACGTAGGCGTAGATACCCTGGCCCTTCACCTCGTGGGGATAGCCCACCACGGCGGCCTCGGCCACGGCGTCGTGGGAGACGAGGGCGCTTTCCACCTCGGCCGTGCCCATGCGGTGGCCGGAGACGTTGATGACGTCGTCCACGCGGCCCGTGATCCAGTAGTAGCCGTCCTCGTCGCGACGGCAGCCGTCACCCGTGAAGTACATCCCCGTGAAGGTGGAGAAGTAGGTCTTCACGAAGCGGTCGTGGTCGCCGTAGATGGTGCGCATCTGGCCGGGCCAGGAATCGCCCATGCACAGGTTGCCCTCGGTGGCGCCCGTGAGCTCGTTGCCCTGGTTGTCCACCACCACGGGCTTGACGCCGAAGAAGGGCACCGTGGCGGAGCCCGGCTTGAGGTCCGTGGCGCCCGGCAGCGGCGAGATGAGGATGCCGCCCGTCTCCGTCTGCCACCACGTGTCCACGATGGGGCAGCGGCGGTCGCCGACGACGCGGTGGTACCAGTCCCACGCCTCGGGGTTGATGGGCTCGCCCACCGTGCCGAGGATCCGGAGCGACTGGCGCGACGCCTTCTTCACCGGCTCCTCGCCCTCGCGCATCAGGGCGCGGATGGCCGTGGGGGCCGTGTAGAAGATGCTGACCTTGTGCTTGTCCACCACCTGCCAAAGGCGGGAGGCATCGGGATAGGTGGGCACGCCCTCGAACACCAGGCTGGTGGCGCCGTTGGCCAGCGGCCCGTAGACGATGTAGCTGTGCCCCGTGATCCAGCCCACGTCCGCCGTGCACCAGTAGACGTCGTCCTCCTTGCAGTCGAAGACGTACTCGTGGGTCATGGAGGTGTAGACGAGATAGCCGCCCGTGGTGTGCATCACCCCCTTGGGCTTGCCGGTGGAGCCGGAGGTGTAGAGGATGAACAGCGGGTCTTCCGCGTTCATCTCCTCGGGCGTGCACTCGGCGGGCTGGTCCTTGACCACCTCGTGGTACCAGACGTCGCGGCCTTCCTTCATCTGGATGTCCGCGCCCGTGCGCTGGACCACCACCACCTTTTCCACCGTGGGCGCGTTGGCCACGGCCTGGTCGGTGTTCTCCTTGAGCGGAATGGTGCGTTTGCCGCGCACGCCCTCGTCGGCGGTGATGACCACGGTGCCCTCGCAGTCCTGGATGCGGCCGGCGAGGGCATCGGGCGAGAAGCCGCCGAAGACCACGGAGTGGATGGCGCCGATGCGGGCGCAGGCCAGCATGGCCACCACCGTCTCCGGGATCATGGGCATGTAGATGGTGACGCGGTCGCCCTTCTTGACGCCCATCTGGCGCAGGGCGTTGCCCATGCGGCAGACGCGCTCATAGAGGTCGCGGTAGGTGATGTGCTCGCTCTGGTCGGGCTCGTCGCCCTCCCACAGCAGGGCCGTCTTGTTGCCGCGTTTCTCCAGGTGCCGGTCCAGACAGTTGACGGACGCGTTCAGCGTGCCGTCGTGGAACCACTTGATGTGGACGTCGCCGGTGAAGGAGACGTCCTTCACCTTGCTGAAGGGCTTCATCCAGTCGATGCGCTTGGCGTGTTCCGCCCAGAAGCCCTCCGGGTCCTCGATGGACCGCTTGTACATCTCCTCGTAGGTGGCCTTGTCCACGTGCGCGGACTTGGCCAGCTCGTCCGGAACGGGAAAAACGCGGTTTTCCGTCATGGCCCGTTTGCCTCCCTAGACCTTGGCTTGGCTGTCGGCCGCGCCCGATCCCGCGCGGCCGCCGCATGGTGCAGGGCGGTATTATGGCAGATGACGAGCGCGACTCAAGGGGCCGCCTGAAATATTAGTAGAATATCAAGTGCCTTGTGGCAGTATTGTTGCACGGGCCGGCGGCCCTATACCTCCGGGTCGAGGCCGCCCATGCTGCACAGCACAGTCCACGCCGCGTCGGGCACGGGCATGACGGAGAGCCGCGGCTGCCGAACCAGGGCCAGGTCGGCGAGGGCCGGTTCCGCCTTGACGGCCTTCAGGGAGACGGGGGCGGGCAGGGTGCAGAGGGCCGCCACGTCCACCATGCCGAACCGGCCGCCGGCGTCCGACGGGTCCGGGTACCACGGGCGCACGACGCGCACGACCCCCACGATGCGGCGCTCCTTCCCGGAGTGATAGAAAAAGCCCCGCTCGCCCGCGGCCATACTCGCCATGTTGCGGTTGGCGGCGGCGTTGCGCACGCCGTCCCATTCCGCCACGCCGGCCGCCACCTGGTCCGCCCACGACCAGGTTTCCGGCT
>CAJXLG010000256.1 GCA_913055885.1 uncultured Rhodospirillales bacterium | reverse complement strand
CGGGACTGCGACACGGCGGACAGGCTGCGGCTCAGCCACAGGAACATCTCCGTCCAATGCGCGGCGTCCAGGCGGACGGCGCCGTGCGGTCCGGTGGTAAATTTCCCGAGCACATCCATGTGCGCCTGCGCCACCCCCACGGGCCACACGATGATCCGCCCCGCTGCTTCGGCCTGTCGGCAGGCCGCCGCCGTCTCTTCCCAGGCGTCGGACGGGCCGCCGTCGCTCACCAGGAAGAGCCACGGCCGGGTATAGGGGATGCCCTGGTCGCGGTAGGCGGTCTTGCGCGCCTCGACGCGGTCCAGGGCCGTTCGCATGGCGGCGCCCAGGGGGGTGTCGCCGCGCCCCACGATGCGGGGCGGCGTGAAGGCCGCAGCGTCCGTCCAGTCATTGACAACGGCAACGTCGCCGCCGAACCGCAGGGTGCACACCTGCACCCGCGCCCGCGCCACGGGATCATCGGCCAGCGCGGCGGCGAAGGCCGTGAGGCCGTCGTTCATGGCGGTCGCCCGGCGGTGCCACGACATGGATGTGGAGCCGTCCAGCACCAGGACGCACGGGATGCGCTGGCTGGTATTGTCGGCAAGCTGAACGTCGGGAATGATCTCGTCGGCCATCCTGACGCCTCCCGGCGGCGCTGTACGGCAAGGGTGCCCGAAAAGCGGGCAACGGTCGAGGTTTAGCTCGATCGCCGGAGAGTTAGCCGGGCTACCGGCTGTTGGTGATTTTTAAGAACACAGTGGTCAGAAAACAGAAAACCTAAAGTTCTCGCGCTACGCGGAAACCAACATAACAGTAACGCTGATTACTGCCGGTCCTGCACCGATCAGGACAACGGATGTTGATGGGATCGTAGGCGATGGATCCAAGATTGACCGGTGTGTATGCTCGGGACCCCCCACGAAAAATACGCTCGGGATTCTTGTTGTCGCCTTCGTCCGTCCATGCACTCCCGTCCGTAGGAGCTCCTTTATAATTTTCGTGCCAGCAATCTTGGACCCATTCCAACACATCACCACGAACCAAGTGCAGTCTATATGGATGTGGCTGGTGCCCATTCACGGCAGGAAGTGCGTTAGGAAGGGTAGTTATCCCAGACCTCCTGCGATGGTCGGCATCATTGAGGGTAACTTCGTCTCCCAACCAGTACCATGTCCGCAAGCCGGCCCATGCCACATATTCCCACTCCGCTTCCGTGAGCAAGCGATAATTCTTTTTCGTGTTATCACTAAGCCATTCCGAATAATCCCGAGCCTCCTCCCAGCTCACATTGGTGACCGGCCAATTGCCGCTAGTTGACGCCTTTGCATCCGTCTTCCGTTTTCGGTCCACTACGCTACCTGCCATATATCGTTCAAACTCATCAAATCTCACCGGATACAGCCCTACCGCCAGCCAATAGCCAATACGTACCCGGTGACATGGTTTTTCTTCGTCCCAGCCTTCGGGATCGGTACCCGGTGAGCCCATCCAGAATTCTCCAGGAGGGATGACGACCATTTCGGGCGCAAACGGCGTATCCCGAAAAGTTTCGAACGCTCGGTGTCCTGTAGGCGCCGTAGCATTAGCTTTACTCACCGGCGTGCACTGTGGCTGCAAGGCCTCGTTGCTGACCGTATCCCGAGCGTTTCTTATCCTTCCCGAAGTGGTAATATTTCGGGTCGCCCCAAGCGCCGCCATCAGGGCCGCCCAGGTTTCGTATCGCCCTTCCGGCTCGCCGGAAAGGCACCGCTCGATCCGGGGCACAAGGTCCGGGAAGGCATCCCGCGTCGTCGCGCCCCAGTCGAGCCCTTCCGCCATGAGGCGCCGGTTGCGTTCGGCCAGGGAAAATTCGTCCTCGTACGGCGGGCCGCCCTCCAGCACCTCGAAGGCGATGAGGCCGAAACCCCACACCACCGACCGCTGGTCCGGGCGCTTCGTGCCCATTAGGTTCTCCGGCGCCGTGTACAAAGGCGTCGTCTGGGCGCCGCTCTGCCCCGACGCGCTGGACATCGCTTTAAGCCCGCCAATGTCCCCGGCAACGATCTCCGGCGCGGTGCCTTCTTCTTCGCGCACCAGCAGGTTTTCCGGCTTCAGGTCCTCGAAAACAAACCCCTTGTCGTCCCCCAGCACCTTGAGCACATGGGCGATGCGATGGAGGGCCGCCCGTAGCCGTTCGGGATCGGCGCCGGTCTTGTGCTCGGCGAGAATGAAATTGTGCAGGTTGCGCGGGCAGCACTCCATGAGCACCAGGCCCACCGCCGAAGCCCGATCTTCCCCGGTTTTCAGGTCCACCCGGTCCAGGTCATAAATGCTAACCATTTCCGGGCAGTCCAGCGCCTCAAGCCGTTTCGTCAGGTTAGTCCAGTCCCGGGCCAGGACGTCGCTCGCGGCCGTGGACCCGCCCCGGGCCGAGCCCCGGGCGTCCAGCGGGATGAGCTTGAGCGCCCGCGCCTCCTGCAGAAGCCCCTTGCGGTCGGCGACCTTCCAGACATCACCGAAGCCGCCCGAGCCGAGGCGTTCCACCGCCGCGTACTTGGGAAAGCTCTGGTCGAGATAAGCCTGTACCTGGTCTTGAGGCCACTCGAGCATGATCGCACCGTTCTTCCTGGGGTTATGGGCCGCTAAGCAGTCGCCGTGGGCAGGACACTACCATGCCGTGCTGCCCGGGGCCATGCGAGGATCGGGGCGGTTCTTGCCGGTTTGGTTTGCCGGGCGGCAACGCCCGATCAGGACGAAACGTGCGCCTCACCAGTCCGCGCCATCTCTGCTTCGGAAGCGTCGCGCCGCGCCTCTTCAGCCAGGTCGGAAAAGTTCGTGATGGTGACCCTGTGGTCGGGAAAGACGGCGCTGATTTCCAACGCGCCACCCATGGCCTGAACAAAGCGGTTCAGGGTGCTCACGAACACGTCCGTCCGTTGCTCGATCTTGGAGACCTCGGCCTGTCCCACGCCAAGCGCCTCGGCCAGGGTGGCCTGGGTGAGCGCAAGGGCCTGCCGTATCTCCGCAAGGTCCATTTCGCGGCGCAGGTCGGCCTTCTTCGCCTCGATGCGCGCGCGCCGTTCGGACGTGAAATCCTTTGTAAGCTCTGAAAACTTCCCGGCCATCGGCTATCCTTTCAAGCTTTCCAGATGTTCCTCATAGAGCCCGTCCGCCTTGCGAATGTGCGCCTTGTAGAACCGTTTTTCGTTGCCGGTCTTGTTTCCACCGATCAAAAGAACGGCCACCCGGCGGTGATCGAAGGCGTAGAAGATGCGGATCGGCTCGCCGTGCGACTGAACACGCAACTCGCGCATGTGGTCGAATTTTGAGGCTTCAACGCCCGAAGTGTATGGGAACGGCAGGTGCGGGCCGCGCTCCCCCAGTAACTCAACAATGGCTGTCACGTCATCCTGCTGTTGCTCGGTTAATCCCCGCCACCATGCTTCAAAGGCATCGGTCGTCTCAATCTCCCACACCATGCCGCATTCCTTTCAAAGAATATACTGGCATTCCTTTAAGGGAATATCAACAGCAGCCCCGGACACCAGCGCCCCTACACCCCCACCACCCAGGCGCCGCGGGTTTCGGGGCGCCATTGCGGCCAGCATTCGCCCAGGTCGGCTTCCGGCGCGTCGGGGCGGCATTCCAGGGCAAACAGCAGGAAACGGCCCTGATGCAGGGGCTGGAACACCAGCCGCACCAGGGGCGACAAATCCAGTCGGCCCTCGCCGGTGAGGGTCTGGCGTCCGCCCGGGGTGAGGGCGGTTTCCCCGCCATCGGTCTTGAGCGGCCACGGGCCGGCGGCCTTGCCCTTGGGGTGGTGGCCGGCCGCGACGTAGGGCCGCGCCTTTTCCACCCCCAGGGTGAAGGGCACACGCGGGGTCATGAGGTCCGTGAAGCCCAC
>CAJXLG010000255.1 GCA_913055885.1 uncultured Rhodospirillales bacterium | reverse complement strand
CTCTTGCAAGCCGGGGAGCCATCCACACATGGCGCCACCCGACGGGCGTTTGAGAAAACATGGGGAATGTCCTGCCGGGCAGGCGCGTTGATCCCGCGCGCCCGGTATATTAGATTGCCCGCTACAGGCGTCATCGGGGCGCTTTCCCGGAATCCAGGAGGAGGGCACCATGGGCCCGTCCGTTCGTTTCGCCGCCGGTACGCTCGCCGGCCTGCTCATCGGCACCGCGCCCGCGGCCGCGGAAACCCTGGAAGAGGCCCTGGCCAGCGCCTACCGGGACAATCCCGAGCTCAAGGCGGCCCGCGCCGAGCTGCGCGCGGTGGACGAGGGCGTTCCCCAGGCGAAGGCCGGCTGGCGGCCGGAGGTGACGGTGGACAACAGCGTCGGCCGCACCCAAACGGAGAGTGAAGTGCCGGCGCAGCAGGGGCAGGGCATCGTGGACAGCACCACCGATACCACCCCCCGGAGCACCAGCATCACCCTCGAACAGTCGGTGTGGCGCGGCGGCCGCACCTCCGCCCAGGTGGACGCGGCCCGGCGCAAGGTGATGGCCCAGCGCCAAAAGCTGGAGCAGACGGAACAGGAAGTCCTCCTGGACGCCGCCGAGGCCTACCTCAACGTTGTCCGGGACAAGGCCGTGGTGCGGCTCAACGAGAACAACAGGGAGGTGCTCCAGCGCCAGCTCCAGGCGGCCCGTGACCGTTTCGAGGTGGGCGAAATCACCCGCACGGACGTGTCCCAGGCGCGGGCGCGCGTTGCCGGGGCCAAGGCCGAGACCATTCAGGCCCGCGGCGATCTCCAGGCGTCGCGCGCGGCCTACGAGAAGGTCATCGGCCATCCGCCCGAGGCCGTGAGCACGCCCGACATGCCCGACGGTCTGCCGGAGAGCAAGGACGCCCTGGTGGCAAAAGCCATCGAGGACAATCCCCGGGTGGACGCGGCCCAGGAGGCGGCCCGGGCGGCGCGGCACAACGCCCGCGCGGTGAAGGGCGAACTCCTGCCTTCCCTGGCCCTTCAGGCCCAGGCATCGCGCTCCTGGGAGCAGCAGGAGCCCCGGGACCGCTACACCACCTATTCGGCCACGGCGAGCCTGAGCATTCCGCTCTACCAGTCGGGCGCCGTCTATTCGCGGCTGCGCGAGGCGCGGCAGACGGTGGGCCAGCGCCGCATGGAGGGCGCCCGTGCCCGGCGCGCCGCCGCCGAACAGGGGGCCAGCGCGTGGGAGAATCTGCAGGCGGCGCGGGCCAGTCTGGAATCCATCAAGGCGCAGATCGAGGCGGCCGACCTTGCCCTCGAAGGCGTTAAACGGGAGGCCCAGGTGGGCGCACGCACCACGCTGGATGTGCTGGATGCCGAGCAGGAACTGCTCAACGCCAAGGTGGACCGGGTCAAGGCGCGCCGCAATGCGCTGGTCGCCGCTTATCGCGTCCTCGCCGCCAAGGGGGCCCTTACGGCCGAGGCCCTGGGGCTTTCGGTAACGCCTTATCAACCCGCCACCCATTATAAGGCTGTCGAGGACAAGTGGTTCGGCGGAAGTGTGGATGAAACACGCGAATAAAAGCGCCGAAGGGTCTGGCTCACCCGGCTTTTCTCGCGTAGTCTCGGGGTGGCGTTCCGGAACGGCTGACGGGAAGCGGCATCGATGAGCGAGGACGAGAACCAACAAGAACCTTCCATGGAGGACATCCTCGCCTCCATCCGACGCATCCTGTCCGAAGACGAACAGGAGCAGGAGGAAGGTGGCGGGGAAGCCGAGGCGGAGGCCGAGGCGGCGCCCGAGCCGGAACCGGAGCCTGAACCGGAACCGGCGCCCGAGCCTGAACCCGAGCCCGAGCCCGAACCGGAACCCGAGCCGGAACCCGAGCCCGAGCCCGAGCCCGCACCAGAACCGGCGCCGGAGCCGGCGGCCGCGCAGGAGCCCGAGGACGTCCTCGAACTCACCGAGGACATGGTGGCGCCGGAACCCGAGCCGGAGCCGGCGCCGGACATGTCGGCGCTCATGGAAGAGGCGGCGGAGCCCGAACCCGAGCCGGCGCCCGAGCCCCAACCAAAGCCGCGACCGGAGCCCGAGCCCGAGCCGGAGCCCCAGACGGCGGGCGAGGAGGGGCTGGTTTCGGAGCCCACGGCTTCGGCATCCACCTCGGCGTTGTCGGAGCTGGCCCGCGCGGTGGCCCGCGAACAGGCCCTGCGCCTGGGCCGCGGCGGCATCACCCTGGAGGAACTGGTACGCCAGGTCCTGGAGCCCATCCTGCGCGAATGGCTGGACCAGCACCTCAGCGATCTCATCGAGCGCCTGGTGCGCGAGGAGATCGAGAAGATGGTGGAGCGCGCCGAACGCCTGTGACACCGGGCGCGGGCATCCCCCTTCCATCACTTCCCGCGGCATGCTATGGGAACCGCCCCCGGCGCGCCGGCCGGCGCGCCGTTGACCCCGGGATACGATACCGCCGGCGCCGATCGGGGAGGTTTCCCCTTTCCGTGTGCTTCCCGGCCGCCGGGCCAGCCTGAGACGTGAGGACAAGCAATGCTGGACAAGACCTTCGACCCCGCGGCCATTGAGGCACGGCAATACGCCGCCTGGGAAGAGGCGGGCGCCTTCGCCTGTGACGTGCGCTCCGCGGCGCGGCCCTATTGCATCATGATGCCGCCGCCGAACGTCACGGGCAGCCTGCACATGGGGCACGCCCTCAACTTCACGCTTCAGGACGTGCTGGCGCGGGTGCAGCGCATGCGGGGCCGCGATGTGCTGTGGCAGCCGGGTACCGACCACGCCGGCATCGCCACCCAGATGGTGGTGGAGCGCAGCCTGGCCGAACAGGGCATTTCCCGTCAGGAACTGGGGCGCGAAAGGTTCCTGGAGAAGGTCTGGGAATGGAAGGCGCAGTCCGGCGGCGCCATCGGCAACCAGCTCCGTCGCCTGGGCGCCTCCCCCGACTGGTCGCGCGAGCGTTTCACCATGGACGAGGGCCTGTCGGCGGCGGTCAGCCGGGTGTTCGTCGCCCTCTATCGCGAGGGCCTGATCTACCGCGACCAGCGGCTGGTCAACTGGGACCCCAAGCTGCACACCGCCATCTCCGACCTCGAGGTGGACCAGCAGGAGGAGACGGGGAAGCTCTGGTACTTCAGGTACCCGGTGGAGGGGAACGAGAACACCGTCCTGGAGGTGGCCACCACGCGCCCGGAGACCATGCTGGGCGACACGGCGGTGGCCGTGCACCCCGAGGACGAACGCTATCAGAGCCTCATCGGACGGCATTGCATCCTGCCGCTCGTGGGCCGGCGCATCCCCATCGTC
This sequence comes from uncultured Rhodospirillales bacterium, assembly GCA_913055885.1. Classification (GTDB taxonomy): domain Bacteria; phylum Pseudomonadota; class Alphaproteobacteria; order Rhodospirillales; family CAJXLG01; genus CAJXLG01. The sequence continues at coordinate 650 of CAJXLG010000255.1, read as the reverse complement.
GCCGACGAGCACGCCGATCCCGAGCGCGGCTCGGGCGCGGTGAAGATCACCCCGGCGCACGATTTCAACGATTTCGAGGTGGGCCGTCGGCACGGGCTGGCGATGATCAACATCTTCGACCGCGACGCCAGCCTGAACGACAACGTCCCCGAAGCGTATCAAGGCCTCAACCGCTACGAGGCGCGCGAGCGGGTGCTCGCGGACATCAAGGCCGAGGGGCGCCTGGGCGCCATCGAGGAGAACCTCATGCAGGTGCCCTACGGCGACCGGTCGGGCGTCGTCATCGAGCCGTGGCTCACGGATCAGTGGTTCGTCGATGCCGCCACCCTGGCGAAGCCGTGCATGGCGGCGGTGGAGCGCGGCGAGACCGTGTTCGTCCCGCGCCAGTGGGAGAACACCTTTTTCGAGTGGCTGCGCAACATCCAGCCCTGGTGCATCTCGCGCCAGATCTGGTGGGGCCACCGCATTCCGGCGTGGTACGGCCCGGACGGCCGCTTCTTTGTCGCCCACGACACCGAAGAAGCCCACCAGCAGGCCGAAGCCCACTACGGCGAGGCCGTTACCCTGACGCAGGACACCGACGTCCTGGACACATGGTTCTCGTCGGCCCTGTGGCCCTTCTCGACCCTGGGCTGGCCGGAGGAGACGGA
>CAJXLG010000254.1 GCA_913055885.1 uncultured Rhodospirillales bacterium | reverse complement strand
TTTCCGCCACGAAGCGGCTCAGCTTGATGAGGTTGTTGCGCACTTCCTCGGGGAGATTGGTGTCCTCCCGCATGGCCATGCTGCGGATCTTCACCCACAGCTCCAGGTTCTGGTTGAGGGCCGTCATCATCGCCCCCGCCTCGGGCTCCATGGACGGCCGGGCCTGGTCCATCAGGACCGCGCACCGGGAAAGCTGGAACGCCTGCGCCTGGGCCAGGCCCATGTCTTCCGTCTGTTCGGTCTCGCTCATCACCGCGTCTCCCCTGTCCTCTCCGCTGCCGCGGGCGGTCGGCGTCGGGCCGGTTCCGGCTGCCGCCGGCCCGACTATCGGTAATTTATACCCTTTCGCGGCTACTTAATCAATCATCCGGCGGGTTTCATTATGGTTAAGCCGTATCGTCTTCCGCCTCCTCGGCGAAGAGTTCCAGTTGCCATTCCATTTCGCGCGGCCCCAGCGGATAGTGCCCGCCCGGCGTGGGTTGCAGCAGCCGGTCGGGGGGAATGCGCCCCAGAAGGGCCTGGATCTGGGGCGCCTGGACCGCCGGCAGGCCCGCCTTCCAGGCCAGGGCCACCACCGCCTCCGCCGTGCCCGAGGCCAGGACGGCATCGGCCGCGCGGCCTCCCGCGCCCGACAGGACCCCCAGGGCCGCCGTGGCGAAGGCCGTATCGCCGCGCGACACCGCGTCCAGCACCGCCCGCGGCGTCAAACCGCCGGTGGCGTAGAGGCGCACGGCCTTCTCCGTGCCCCGGGCCAGGGCTCCCTGCCAGTCGGCGTCGCCTTCCGCCCCGGACGCCCCCTCGCCGGAAGCGCGGGCCTCCAGCCGCTGGCGCACCACGCGGCCCACGGCACGCGCCGTCCGGTCGTCGATGTCCTGCCGCGACAGCAGTTCCTTCACCAGGCTGTCGGCGACGCACTGGGCCAGGCGCACCGTCGCCCGCGCCGACAGACGCGGCCGGCGCACCAGGGGCTTCCGCCATGCCGGCGTGTGCGCCGCCTCTTCCGCCAGGGCGTCCAGGGTCTCCTCGCGGATCTGCGCGCCGCCGTTGTTCAGGAGGTCGGTGATGGCATGCTCGTCGGCCGTCGCCACGATGGCGTCGGACACGCCCGCGCTCACGGACTCGCGCCGGGAAATGGCGGACAGGGAGCGCGTCCCCGGGGTGCTCTTGATGATCTCCAGCAGGTCGTCGTCGGAGAGCACCGGGGAGTGTTCCAGGACCGGGACGGCCACGCTTTCGTCGCTGTCGCCGGCGAGCTGGCGGATCACCGCCTCCGGGGCATCGGCCACGTCCTTGAGCACGTCGGACACCACCCGACGCACCGTGGGCACCTGGTCGCCGGCCAGGCGCTCCAGCACGTCGGCCGCCGCGTCGCGGGTGCGCTGTTGTTCCTCCCGCGCCAGCTCCGGGAACAGGCGCCCCACCTTCTCGGCAAGCTCGCCGCGCACCGCGTCGTCCTGGTCGCGGGCCAGGATGAGGTGTGCCCGGCCCGGCGTGGCGCGGTTGGCGGCCGCGGCCTGGCGCACCTGGCTGTCGGGATCGCCCGCCAGGAAATAAAGAAGCTCGGGGGCGAGGTCCGAACGGCCGGCGGCCTCGCGGCGGACGGCGGGGTCGGGATCGCCGGCGCGGCGCTTGGCTTCGTCGTAGGAGAGCCCGTCTTCTTCGCCGCTGTCGCGCGTCATGACCCGTCGTCCCCGGCGATGTCCGGGTGGGGATGGGTGCGCTTGTCGCGGTACATGGCCTCGTCGGCCCGTTCGAGGAGGGCGTCCAGATCCGTTTCCATGGTGCTGTCGGCCTGCGCCACGCCCACCGCCATGGCCAGCGGGGCATCCGACGCGCCGGAATAGGGATGCAGCATGCCGCCGGCGCGGCGGATCTCGTGGGCGCGGTTCCCGGCCGCGGCGCCGTCCACCCCCTCCATCCACACAGCGAACTCGTCGCCGCCCACGCGCGCCACCAGGTCCGTGGGCCGGGTGTGCCCCACCAGGATGTCGCGCACCACCAAAAGGGCCTCGTCCCCCTTCTGGTGGCCCAGGACGTCGTTGGTCCGCTTGAAATTGTCCAGGTCGATGTAGAGCAGGGCGCCCGCCCCGCCCGTTTCCGCCAGCCGCTGCCGCCGGCGTTCCAGGTCCGACTGGAAGGCGCGGCGGTTGAGGAGCCCGGTGAGGGGATCCGTGCGCGCCATCCGCACCGCCTGCCGGTGGTTGGCGAGCTGTTCGTTGGCCACTGCCACCTGCCCCGCCATGTCGCGCAGCACCAGGCGGTCGTTGGCCGTCCAGGCGGGCCGGTACGGGCCGCGCCACAGGCACACCAGACCGTTCGCCGCGCCGCGGTAGACCGTCGGCGCCACCAGGGCGCTGTAGCCGTCCACGGACAGGGCAACCGGCTCGCGCTGGGTGTCGGGATCGGGCACGGCGGCCAGCACGGCCTCCTCCCCGGCCCGGCTCAGCGGCACGCCGTAGCGCACCTCGGGGGCGAGGCTGTCATCCGCCTCCGCCATCTGCCGCGCCACCAGGCAGCCGTCGGCGCTCAGCCCCAGGGTGAGGGATTCCGCCGTGGCGGCCAGCGCCTTGTCCAGGTCGGCGCGCTCCCGGAAGGTGCGCAGGATGCGCGCCACCAGGCGTTCGCGCGTCTGCGCCCGGGCGAGCGCGGCGGCGCGTTCGCGTTCGTCCGTGACGTCGCGGCACAGGCCGCGGCAGCCGGTCCATGCGCCGTCGGCGTCGAAGATCGGCGTGGCGGCCACCTCGACACAGGCGTGGTTGCCGTCGGCGCGCACCAGCCACACCTCGACATTGCGCACGTTTTCCCGCGCGGCGAAGGGGGACGGATCAGGCACCGGCGGCACCATGAGGTCGGCCGGCTGGACGCCCACGAGGTCGTCGCTCGCGTAGTCCAGGGCGCCTTCCGGCGAGATGAAGGTGAAGGCGCCGTCGGCCCCCGCTTCCCAGACAAAGTCCGCGGCCACCGCCACCAGTTCCTGATAGCGCCCGCGCGACTCCGAAAGGGCGGTGCGCATGGCATGGTCCAGGGTGACGTCCCGCCCCACGAGCAGGGCCAGCCACGTCCCGTCACCGTCCCGCACCGGCGTGGCCGTGATCTCCAGCACCAGATGATCGACGGTCAGGCTGCCCCCGGCGAGGGCCCCTTCGTTCAGGGCGTGGCTAACGAGGAGATGGAGGTGGCGGGCCGCGTTCTCGTCCTGGCCCAGGGCGTCCACGAGCGGTCCGGCCGCGGCGTTGGCGGCGCGCACCGCGCCGTCCCGGCCGGCCACGACCACCGGCTCCGTGGCGCCCTCAAGGGCGCTGCCGGCGAGATCCAGATTCAGGCTGTCCAGGCGCTCCGGCGCCGGGGACCGGCCCCCGTCCATGCTGCCTCCATGCGCTCCCCCCGACGGATAAGAAAATACCCTGTGGTCCCCGGCGTCAAGGCGCTAGGCTAGCCGCCGGCGGGGTACAGCGTGGGTTTGCAGAACTGGTTGCGGGCCTTCAGCTTGTCGCACACCTGTTTCGCCGCGTTGCGGTCCTGGAAGGGTCCCACCACGAGGCGGTGGAACACCCCCTTGCCGCCGCCCAGATTGACCTCCTTCAGGCGGTAGTCACGGCCCTTCAGGATGTCGGGAAACTTCTCTTGAAGCTGCTTCCAGCCGCGACGCGCCTGTTCGGCCGAACGGTAGGAGGCAATGTGGACCCCCATGCCCTGCCCGCCCGAGCCGGTCAGACCGGTAGGGGCGCCCGTCGCCTGCTGCTTGTCCGACCCACCGTCGCTTTCTGCTTTATTCTTGTCGCCGGTTCCGGACGCCTTCTGTTGCTCCTGGCGCGGCTCGGGGGCCGTCATGGCGTCCACCGTGCGGCGCTCCTGCTCCATTTCGTCCCGCGTGACGAGCCCCTTTTCGTGCAGCGCCTCCAGGCGGCCGTAGAGAGCCGCCGTGTCCAGCATGTTGCCGGGAGACGGCGGGGGCGCGGCGCGCTGTTCCGGATCGGCGGGCAGCAG
>CAJXLG010000253.1 GCA_913055885.1 uncultured Rhodospirillales bacterium | reverse complement strand
CCTTCAGGGCCGTCATGATCATGCTCTTCTGCTTCATGTAGAGGTCGGACGCCTTGCCGAAGGCCCCGCGGGTGTTGTTCACCTTGACCATCTGCTCCTCCAGCACGACGGCGTTGCCGTCGGGCGAGGTCTCGTAGGGCGGGTCCTCCTCCTTGCTGTCGAACGCCTGGGGCGGCCGCGTCGGCTCCAGGTGGAGGGGGCTCGTGCGCTCCAGCGTGGGCCCTTCCGCCTGCCGCCGGGCCAGCTCCTGGAACGACTGCTTTTCCAGGTCGCGCGGCTTGTAATCCGGGGTGTCGGCGTTGGCGATGTTCTGCGACAACACCTCGGTCCGCTGCGCGGCCCATTCCATCTTGCTCTTCGCCATCTGGAAGAGCTCGAGGTTCTTGAGGCCGAGGGGCATGATCCGTCTCCCGGGAGCGTCCGACACCTGCCCGATTCAGGACGAGTCTGGCGCCGGGTGTCTTAAGGTTCGGTAAACCACGCGGCGGGGGCGCCCTTTTCGGGGTGGTCATTGGGGGCATGATGGCCCGCGCCGCCTTAAGGCGTTGTTAAAGCCGTGGGCGCCATGCTGTCCGGCAGGCAGGCGGTGGAGGATGGGCCGTGAGCGACGACGATCCCGGGGGCAACTACCACCGGCCGCCGGCCGATCCCGTGGCGGTGGCGCTGCAATACGACCCCCTGGAGAGCGACGCGCCGCGCGTCGCCGCCAGTGGCCGGGGGCATGTCGCCGAGCGCATCCTGCGGGAAGCCTTCGACCACGGGGTCAAGGTCCGGGAAGACCCGGAACTCGCCGCCCTGCTCGCCACGGTGGATGTGGACAGCGAGATCCCGCTGGAGGCCTTCGCCGCCGTGGCCGAGATCCTGGCCTACGTGTACCGGGCGGAGGGACGCACGCCGCCCGACCCGGATGCCACCACCGGGGAGGAAGGGGCATGACGGAAAGCCACAGCCTGGAAACCGGCCTGGATGCGCTGACCCGCCGCATCAGCGACGCCCGCGCCAGCCTGGCGGCCGGCACGCCGCCGGACCTGTCGGGCATGGACGCCGAGGCCAACCGCCTGGTGGCGGGCATCGCCGCCCTGCCCGAGGGGGAGGGCGCGGCGCTGGCCCCGCGCGTCGAACGCGTCATCGAGGCCCTGGACGCCCTGGCCGCCGCCCTGGGCGAGACGGAGGCGGGCAGCGGCGGCCGCTCCGTCGCCCGGGCCGACCGCGTGGCGGCGGCCTATGGTGGCGGCCCGGGCCGCATGGGCTGAGGAAGCGTCATGGAGACGGGCAACTACCTCTACGCCGCCATCGTCCTGGTGGGGATCCTGCTGGCGATCCTCGGGGGCGGTTTCATTCTGCGCTGGGTGAGCGACCGCTTCGGCCTGGCCCGCCTGGGCCAGGGCCGGCGTCTGGGCATTGTCGAGGTCACCGCCGTGGACCCGCGGCGCCGGCTCGTGCTGGTGCGTCGCGACAACACCGAGCATCTCATTCTGCTGGGCCATCAGGAGGCCACCGTGGTGGAACGCGGCATCCCGGCCCCGGCGACAACGGAGGGGCGATGACGCGGCGGCGGCTGCTGGCCCTGGCGGGCGGTGGCGCGGCGCTGGCCGGCCTGGCCTGGGCGGGGCCGGCCGTGGCGCAGTCCATCTCCGTGGACATGGGCGAGCAGGGCGGCGACACCACCGCCCACATCATGCGCCTCATCGCCCTCCTCACGGTGCTCAGCCTGGCGCCGGGCATCCTGATGATGGTGACCTCCTTCACCCGCATCGTGGTGTGCCTCTCCATCCTGCGCCAGGCCATCGGCACCCAGCAGAGCCCGCCCAACATGGTGCTCATCAGCCTGGCCCTGTTCATGACCATGTTCATCATGGCGCCCGTTTTCCGCGACGCCTACGACCGCGGCATTGAGCCCGTGATGCAGAACGAAATGGAGGTCATGCAGGGCCTGGAGCGGGCGGCGGAACCCTTCCGGACCTTCATGCTCAAGAACACCCGGTCGAAGGACATCGACCTGTTCATGGAGGTATCGGACACGGAGCCGGTGGCGGAAGCCGAGGACACCCCCTACGAGATCCTCATCCCAGCCTTCATGATCAGCGAGATGCGCCGCGCCTTCGAGATCGGCTTCCTGCTCTACGTGCCCTTCCTGGTCATCGACATGCTCATCGCCTCGGTGCTCATGTCCATGGGCATGATGATGCTGCCGCCCATCATGGTGGCCCTGCCCTTCAAGCTGATTTTCTTTGTGTTGGTGGACGGCTGGTACCTGGTGGCGGGAAGCCTCATCCGCAGCTTTAACGTATAGGGGCCTGCCCCGGGTGCCCCGGGTGCCCCGGGCGCCGGCGCGGTCGCGCGAGCGGGCGGCCGGGCCTACTGGATAAAGCCCAGCCCCTCCTCTTTCAGGCGCTCGCGATATTTCTGCATGAAGGCCTGGAAACGCTCGGCGCTCTGGATGGTGTCGGCCACCTTGCGGAAGTTCACGGTACCCCCTTCGGCGGGCGCCGTGAGGAGGTCGAAGACGCCGGCATAGGGCGTTTCCTGCATGGGGGTGTTATAGGCGTCATAGAGCATGTTCAGCCCTTCCGTCTTCCCGGCCATGGCGAGCGCCGTGGCCCAGTTGACGATGTAGCGCCCCTGACGCTCCGTCAGGCCGCCCGTGTCCCCGTTCGCCTCGGGTATGGCGTCGGGCGGCGGCACCAGGTGGGCATAGGCCTCGGCGGCATGGGTCCAGGCCTTGTTGTTCCAGTTGATCTCCGCCCGCACCAGCCAGGCGTCGCGGCTGGTATCCCCCTCCAGCACGCTGCGCGCCTCGTCGATGCGGCCCAGCGCCCCCAGCGCCCGGGCCCGCAGGTGGCGGCGCCGGGCCTGCAGGGATTTCGGCGTGGTCACCACCACCGTGCTGTTGTCCAGGGCCTCGAGGGCCTGCGCCGGCTCCTGGTCCAGCAGGTGAATGAAGGCAAGCCGCGCCCCCACCCGGGCCTTGTTCTCGCCCTTCAGGCGGAAACGCACCTGGTGGTTCAGGAGCTGCGCCGCCTGGTCGAGAAGGTCCACGCCCACCAGCCGCCCGGCCAGGTTCTGGATCATTTTGTCGCCCTTCTTGCCCGGGGGCGTAAGCTCGCGGAACTCGTTGAACAGGGCGATGGCGCGCAACGGCGACAACCGGTCGGCGGCCCCGTCAAGGTACAGGGTACGGAAGGCCTCCTCCATCATGCCGGTGATCCTGTCCACGTCCGCCCGGTCGCGGAAGTGGATGGTCACGGTCTTCAGGGTACGCAGCGCCTTGCGGTACGCTTCCGCCTCCAGGTAAAGCTCGCCCAGGCGCTTGAGCAGCCTGAACTCGAACGGCCCGCCGCGCCACGCATAGCGCAGGCTCGCCAGCTCCTTGATGAGCTGCTTGCGGCTGATGCGGTCCAGGTTGTACAGCATCTCCGCGCGATCGCGCACCGCCTTGGCCCGGTATTCCCGGCTCCTGGCGTTGTCGATCACCGTGTCCCACTTGTTGATGGCGTTCTCGAAATCGCCCGACAGCTCCTGCAACAGCCCCTGCAGGTAGACCATGCGCGACAGCTCGGCGCCCTTCAGGTCGGCGTTCTGGAGCACCTCCATGTAGCCGTCGGCGACGCCGCCGGCCCCGGCGCGGATGGCGGTCTCGGCGGCGGTGAAGGCAAGATCCAGCTTGAGGGCGCGCGGGTAGCCCTGCAGGAAGGCCCCCGTGTCGCGGAAGCCCTCCACCGGATTCCCCGGATCGCCCCGCTTGGCCCTGGCCGCCGCCAGCCAGAAGCCCACGACGTCGCTGTCGGCGAGCTGCGGGTCCCCCAGGTCGGCGATGGCGCCGTCGAACCGTCCCGAGAGGTAGCGTGCCGCCCCGCGCAAGGCCTTGAAGCGCGGCTGCCCCGCCACAGCGGGTTTGTTCCGCGCGATCACCTCCAGAATGCCCAGGGCCTCCGGCCCGAAGCCGTTGGCGGTGAGGAAGCGGGCCAGCTTGAGGCGGGCGCGGCGGCGTTCCCCGCCGGG
>CAJXLG010000252.1 GCA_913055885.1 uncultured Rhodospirillales bacterium | reverse complement strand
CCCATCCCTGAAGGTTCCCGGATTTGGTGTCCCTGCTATGCGGGACTGGACAAGCCGCTGCCGATACCTTACGTAGCGGGTATCCAACGCCACGAATTCGGGAGGGTAGATCAGTGGCAGCACAACGTGAATTCGAGCGGCGGACGGAAGCCAACCACGCTGTCGACCGGCATGTGGGCCAGCGGGTTCGGCTCCGCCGTACACTCATGGGCATGAGCCAGGAAAAGCTGGGTGAGGCCGTCGGCATCACCTTCCAGCAGGTCCAGAAGTATGAACGCGGCACCAACCGCATCAGCGCCAGCCGGCTTTACAGCATGAGCCGGGTGCTCGACGTGCCGGTGTCCTTCTTCTTCGACGACATGCCGGACGACGTCGCCAACGAGGCGCCCAGCCAGACGGAGAACAAGGCGCCCGCGGCCCTGGACAACGATCCCATGACCAAGCGGGAGACCCTGGACCTCATCCGCACCTACTTCAGCATCGATGATCCCGACCTGCGCAAGCAGGTGTACGATCTCGCCCGCACGCTGGCCAAGGTGAGCCGGGGCGGCGACGTCGAGGAGATCAGCGAAGAGGCTTCCTGAAGCCCCGGACGTTGAAGGCGCCGGCCCCCGCCCATCGGTCCGAACGGGCGGGGTCCCGGTGCTTGACCCGTCAGGGCCGGATCGCTACGGTCCGGCTCCTGATGCAGGGCCCGTAGCTCAGGCGGTAGAGCAACTGACTTTTAATCAGTGGGTCGGAGGTTCGAATCCTCCCGGGCTCACCAACAAAAAGCCCGCCAACTCAAGGGGTTGGCGGGCTTCTTCTGTTTCGTGCGGGGCATGATCCGCCCCCATCAGGCGCCGGCGTGGGCTCTCCGCCCCGGCCGCCGGTCGTGGCGGCTCTGGCCGTCGTGGCTGTTGACGATTCCGCGGCCGGCGCAGACGGGGCAGCGCACCAGATGCTGCGGCGCCCGCTCGGCCCGGTAGTCGGACAATTCGTCGGCTCGACGCCAGCCGGATTCGCAGGCGGGACAGGTTACGCGTTTCATGGCCCTTCTCCGTTCGCTCTGACCCTTCGCGCCATGGCCAAAGCGACGCAAATGTTATGCCGTCCCGTGGCCGTCCGGTGAAGGCCCTTTCGGGCGGTGGAGGCGGCAAAATCTGCCGGGTGTCCGGCACGGGTTGCCGGGTGCCCGCTCTTGCGGCACCGTGCCGCCGGCTGCCGCGGAGACGAGGTCCATCATGCTGCCAACCGCCTGGGTCGCCTACCTTGAGGGCCTGTCGCCCTTCACCATGGGGGTGGTGGCCAGCCTGCTGGCGGGCCTGGCCGCCGGCCTGGGGGCGCTTCCCGTCTTTGTCCTCCGACGGGTCTCCCAGCGGGTGCAGGACGTCCTCCTCGGGGGAGCGGCCGGCCTCATGCTGGGGGCCACGGCCTTTTCCCTGGCGCTTCCCGGTCTGGCGGCGGCGGAACGGCTGCATGGCGGGGCCGTGGTACCGGCCCTGGTGATGGGAATCGGCATGATGCTGGGGGCATTCGCCCTGTGGGGCATTCACCAGTTCGTGCCGCACGAACATTTCATCAAGGGCCGCGATACGGGCGCCGACGCCCTCCATCTGAAGCGCGTGTGGCTCTTCGTCATCGCCATCACGCTGCACAATCTGCCGGAGGGCCTGGCCGTGGGCGTGGGCTTCGGCGGCGGCGACGTGGCCAACGGCACGGCGCTCGCTGTTGCCATTTTCCTGCAGAATCTGCCCGAGGGGTTCGCCGTGGCCCTGGCCCTGCTGGCGACCGGACAGGCGCCCGGAACCGCCGTCCTGCTCGCCCTGGGAACGGGTGTCGTGGAGACCGTCGGCGGCCTTCTCGGGGCGGGGGTGGTGGCCGTGGCGGCGCCCCTGCTACCGTGGGGCATGGCCGTGGCGGCGGGGGCCATGCTGTTCGTCATCAGTCACGAAGTCATCCCCGAGACCCACCGCAACGGCTACGAGACCCCTGCCACCTTCAGCCTGACGGCCGGGTTCGCCGTGATGCTGCTGCTTGATACGGTGCTCGGCTAGCCGTGAGAAATCCGGGCTAGAGGGCCGGGATCAGCCCGCCTCGATCAGGGCCCGCAGGAAGCCCTCGCAGGCGGCGAGCTGGCGGGTGCTGACGAATTCGTCCGGCTTGTGCGCCTGGGTGATGCTGCCGGGGCCACACACCACGGCCGGCATGCCCGCCTCGCGGTAAAGGCCGGCCTCCGTGCCGAAGCTCACCTTGCCCGCGGCGGTTTCGCCGGCCGCCGCCAGGACCCGGCGCACGGCCGGGGAATCGGCCGGCTCCGCCAGGCCCGGGAAGCGGATGCTGTCCGTCCAGGCAATGCCCGTTTCCGGCGCGACGGCCCGCATGCGTGCTTCCAGGCGGCCGCTCAGCTCCCGCCGGACGGGGGCCAGTGCGGCGTCCGGGTCATCGGAGGGCAGGGCGCGCACTTCCCAGCCGAAGGTGCAGGACCGGGGCACGATGTTCACCGCCGTGCCGCCCGCGATTGTTCCCGTGTGGACGGTGGTATAGGGCGGATCGAAACCGTCGTCCAGCGGCCCCTCGGCCCGGCTCCGGGCGGCTTCCGCCATGCCCGCCACCAATTCACCCGCTATTTCGACGGCATTGATCCCGTGATGGGGCAGGGCGGAGTGGCTTTCCCGCCCGGTGACGGTGCACGTGCCGGCGTGTTTGCCCTTGTGCGCATGGATGACGCGCATGTCGGTGGGCTCGCCCACCACCACCAGGGCCGGCGGGGGAGACAGGTCACCGGCGGCCGCCACCAGGTCGGGGGCGCCGCGGCATCCCACCTCCTCGTCGTAGGACAGCGCGAAATGCACCGGGATGGCGGGCGGACGGGCCGCCAGCTCCGGGGCCAGGGCCAGGATGCAGGCCAGGAAGCCCTTCATGTCGGCGGTGCCACGCCCGTAGTACCGGCCGTCCCGTTCCGTCACCGTGAAGGGATCGCTGGTCCACGTCTGGCCCGCCACGGGCACCACGTCCGTGTGCCCCGAAAGGACGATGCCGGGCTGCCCGGAAGGACCGACGGTGGCCAGAAGGTTGGCCTTGTCGCCCGTGCTGTCGGGGATGACGCGCGCCGCAATGCCGTAATGGGCCAGGAAGTCCCGCACGTACCCGATGAGCGGCCGGTTGGGCCGGTCGCTGGTGGTGTCGAAGGCGACGAGCCGCCGCAGGAGATCGACGGCAAGGGCCGTGGGTTCCGTCACGGTTGCTGTCCTTTTCCGCCAGCGGTTTTCAGCCCGAGACGACCTCGGGCGGCGATCCGATTCCACCACGGCCGGCGGCCCGGGCCACCGCCCCGACGCCCATCGCGGGTCCGCTCATGTCGGCCCATTCTCCCACCACCAGGTGCGTGCCTCGCGCTGGGCTTCCGCCAGACCCGGTCCGTCCAGGGCCCCGGTAAGGGCATCGCGGCGCTCGGGGGCATCCTTGGCGCCCAGGGCGGCGGCCAGGTTCGCCCACATATGGGCGCGCGGCAGGTCCTCCTCCACGCCGTGGCCCTGTTCACACAGGTGGCTCATGCGCAGTTGCGCCTTGGCGTGGCCCTGCTCCGCCGCCGAGCCCAGCCAGCGCGCGGCACGCCTGTAGTTCTGGACCACCCCGATGCCGCGTTCGTACATGCTTCCCAGGTTGAACATCCCCTCGATGTGGCCGTTGTCGGCGGCCTTGCGGAACCAGCGGGAGGCGGTGTGCGTGTCCTGGGCGATGCCGTTGCCGGCGAGATAGGCCAGTCCCACGGCGTTCTGGGCCTCCGGATAGCCCGCGTCGGCGGCCACCCGGAACCAGCGCAGGGCCTCTTGCGCGTCCTTCTTGACGCCCAGGCCGAAACGGTGCAGCAGCCCCATGCTGTGCTGGGCTTCCGGGATGCCGTCGAGGGCCAGGGGATTGTAGTGTTTCTTGGCGACCGCGTAGTTGCCCTGGCGGTAGGCTTCGTGCGCGGTTTCGAGCTGGCTATCGGTTCGTTTGTCCGACAACGACGTTCTCCCGAGCCCCGGACGCAA
>CAJXLG010000251.1 GCA_913055885.1 uncultured Rhodospirillales bacterium | reverse complement strand
CCAGATCGCGGTCCACCAGCCAGATGTCTTGCGTCCCCGCGGGCCGGACGTGGTGGGCGGACATGTCCGTGGAGCCCGGCACGGACTGGTCATGGCCCACCACCAGTTCCGCGCGCGGGCCGTCTTCCCCGGAACCCACCACGGTGATGCGGCGATGCCAGCTTTGCGGCTCGCCTTCGTCGCCAATGCCCGCGTCGCCGAGGGCAATGCTGCCCGGGGCCACCGGCCGCAGGACGTGCGGTGCGCGCAACCGTTCAAGGAAGGCCGTGACGTGCTCCTGGTCGGCCGGATAGCCGTCCCGCTCGGCGATGACCCATCGGCCGTCGCGCTTTTCCAGGGTGGTGTGGTTGTCGCCGCCACGCACCACCAGGCGGCGCGGATCGTCCAGGGCGGCGCGGCCGCTTTCACCGAACAGGGCCTTGCCGCCGTCCGGGGCGTCCCGCGAGCGCGGGAACAACACGACCGCGCCCGCGATCACGAGGAGGACGACGGCGAGAAAGCCAAGGCGGGGACCGGAGAACAGGCGGCTCATGGGACACACCCTTCGGCCAGGAGAGGTTCAAACCAACGCTAACAGGATCGCATGTCGCGCCGCAAAAAGGAGCCCCCGGCGCGGCCAGGGGGCGCCGCGCCGGGGAAATGGTGCCGTCCCCGGGGGGGAGCGGGTGGCGGCACCGACTGGCGGAACGGAGGCGGGAGGAGTCAAAGGCGTGATTCAATCACTCTGCTTGCCCGGTTTTTCCCGCTTTTCCTGGATGCGCTTGCCGATCTTGTTGGAAAGGCCCTTATCCTGCCGTGCCGCCTTGTGGATGCGGTTGTAGGTGTCCGGGGACAGGCCGGCATCCTTGACGGCCTGATTGGCCGCGTCCTTGTACCGGCCCAGGATCTCCTTGCGCTCTTCCTCGTTTTCGGCGTTGTCGAGCTTTTGGCGCCATTTCCCGCGAATCTTGGCAATGGCCACGGTGGCCTCGGCGAAGCTGTCCAGCCTGGCGTCGCTCCAGTCCGTCTTCACGTCCTGGCCCTGGCTGCGGGGCATGGTCTGGCCCTGCCGGCTCTGGCCGTCGCCCTGGGCGATGGCCGGAGCGGTGGAACCGACAGCCAGGCCCGCGGCGAGGAGCACGGTGGCGGTGGCGCGATTCGTGATACCTTTCCGCATGCTTGGGCCCTTTCCCTCGTTTCGTGGGCGCCGCCGTCGTGGCGACGCCTTCACCCCACGGACACCCGGGCGCGGGCCTTTGTTCCATGCCGGGGCAAAAAAATTTCCGCCCGGGGCCGGAAGCAGCGCGGCGGCCGACGGCGTCCGGGCCCCTTGACGCCGGCTTCTCCCTGTCCGATTTTTTGGGCAAAGATGGAAGGGGAAGGGCCATGATGACGGTAAGCTATTCCGATCTGCGCGACCATTTGCGCCAGCGCCTCGACGAGGTCCACGAAAGCCGCGCGCCCATGCTGGTGACGCGCCGCAACGGCCCGTCCAGCGTTATCGTGGACAAGGCGGAATGGGACGCCCTCATGGAGACGGTGCATCTTCTGCGTTCCCCGGCCAATGCTGAACACCTGCTGGACTCCATCCGGCAGGCCGAAGCCGGCGAGGTCCATGCGCACGACCTTGATGAGGCATGACGCGGCGTTTGCCGGGCCGGGGGATCATCCCACCCGCGGCATGATGTGGATGGGGTAGCGCTTGAGGATGCGCCGGGCCAGGGTGTCGCGCACCTCGCGGTAGGCGTCCAGGCACTGGTCGCGGGTGCCCTCCACCACCGAGGGGTCGAGGGTGTTCCAGAAGACCACCTCGCAGTCCACGGTGCGGGTCATCTCCACGGCGCTGTGCTGGGCCTCGGGCGACAGGGAAACGATCTCGTCGAAGAAGGTGTATTCCAGGGCGTCGAAGGTCTTGGCGGCGTGCTGCTGGATGTCCAGGCCGATCTCCGCCATGACGGCGATGGCGAAGCCGTCCACCTCGCGCCCGCGCACGCCGCAGGAATCCACGAAGATCCGGCTTCCGTGGTAGTGCTTGAGCAGCGCTTCCGCCATGGGCGAGCGGATGCTGTTGCTGGTGCAGCAGAACAGCACCGCGGAGGGCAGGTCCACCACGGTCTTACCCCCGGATCTGCAGGACGCACATGAGGGTGAACAGCCTTCGGGCCGTCTCCGAATCCACCTCGATCTTGCCGGACAGGCGTTCCTTGAGGGTCTCCGAGCCCTCGTTGTGCAGGCCGCGACGGCCCATGTCGATGGCCTCGATCTGCGACGGCGAAAGCCGCTTGATGGCGTCGTAGTAGCTTTCGCAGATCTCGAAGTAGTCCTTGATGATCTTCTTGAAGGGCGTCAGCGACAGATGCACCTCCCGCAGCGGATTGTCGCCGGCGTCCCGGATGTCGAAGACCATCCGGTTCTCCTCCTGGCGCAGGCGCAGCATGTAGGGCCCGGTGAAGTCGCCGGCGGGGCGGAAGCTGTTCTCCTCCAGCAGGTCGTGCACCGCCACCGCCCGCTCGTGTTCCGCCTCCGCCGAGCGCCGCACCTGGCGGTGCTCGTCGAGGACCACGTGGATCAGGCGGTGGTCGGTGTCGCTCATGGCTCAGCCGCCTTCCAGGCGCCTTTGCACGGAAACGGCGTGGGCCTCCAGGCCCTCGGCCCGCGCCAGGCGTTCGGCGGCGGGGCCGATGCGCCCGATGCCCTCGGCCCGGCAGCCCACATAGGTGGTGCGCTTGCAGAAGTCCAGCACGGACAGGCCGGAGGAGAAGCGCGCGCTGCCCGCTGTGGGCAGGACGTGGTTGGGCCCGCCCACGTAGTCACCCACGGCCTCCGGCGTGTGCCGGCCCAGGAAGGCCGCCCCGGCGTTGCGGATGCGCTTGAGAAGCGCGTCCGGATCGGCCACGCACAGTTCCAGGTGCTCCGGGGCCACGCGGTCCACCAGGGCCGGCGCCTCGCCCGCGAGGTCGCGCACGGTGATGATGGCGCCGTTGGCGTCCCAGCTCGCGCGGGCGATCGCGGCCCGCGACAGCCACGTCAAAAGCGTGTCCACGGCCGCCGCCACCCGGTCGGCGAAGGCGGTGTCGTCGGTGATGAGCACGGCACGGGCGTTTTCGTCGTGCTCCGCCTGGCTCATGAGGTCGGCGGCCACCCAGGCCGGGTCGTTGTCGCCGTCGGCCACCACCAGGATCTCCGACGGCCCGGCGATCATGTCGATGCCCACGGTGCCGAAGACCAGCTTCTTGGCCGCCGCGACATAGGCGTTCCCCGGGCCCACGATCTTGTCCACGGGGCGGATGGTCTTCGTGCCGTAGGCCAGGGCGCCGATGGCCTGCGCCCCGCCCACGCGGTAGATCTCGTCCACCCCGGCCTCGCGCGCCGCCGCCAGCACCAGCGGCGACAGGTGGCCGTCGGGCGCCGGGACGGTCATGACCAGCCGCGCCACGCCGGCCACGCGGGCCGGGATGGCGTTCATGAGCACGGTGGAGGGGTAGGCGGCGGTGCCGCCCGGAACGTAGAGCCCCACGCCCTCGATGGCCGTCCAGCGCTGGCCCAGGCGCACCCCCTCGTCGTCCGTCCAGTCCGTGTCGGCGGGGACCTGGGCGCGGTGGAAGGCGCGCAGGCGGGCGGCGGCGACGGCGATGGCGTCCAGGTCGGCGGCGTCGCACTGCTGGATGGCGGCGTCCACCTCGGCGGCGGAAACGGCGGCCGTCTCCGGCGTCAGGCGCAGGCGGTCGAAGTGCTCCGTGTAGTGGAACAGGGCGGCGTCGCCGCGCTCGATCACCTCGGCCAGGATTCCGGAGGCGGCCGTGTCCACGTTCGCCGCCTCGTCCCGGTCCTGCGCGATGAGCGCCCGGAAATCCGCGTCGAACCCGGCCTCGCGGGTATCAAGCCGCCTTGCCATGCACCACCTCCCGGAAACGTTCGATCCAGCCGCCCAGCTCCCGCGGCCGCGTCTTGAGGGCCGTGCGGTTGACCACCAGCCGCGACGTCACCTCGGCGATGGTCTCCACCTCCACCAGGCCGTTGGCCTTCAGGGTGGTGCCCG
>CAJXLG010000250.1 GCA_913055885.1 uncultured Rhodospirillales bacterium | reverse complement strand
AACCAGGTGCCGTGGTCGGGGTCGTAGCCCTTTTCGCGCCGGAACATGACGGTAATGGACTTCAGGTGCTCGCGCGGGTCGTTGGCCACGGCCTTGACGCTCACGTCCTCCCCGCGATGATTCTTCTTGACCAGCACCCAGCCGTCGTGATCCGCCACCTCCAGGCTGGCATCCATGGTCTGAAGGATGGCGCCGTGGGGCTCCTCGCCCGCGTAGGGGAAGGCCTGGATGGCGTCGTCGCCCACCAGGCGGGCATCCTCCATGGCCGCCCAGAGATCCTGGGCGTAGGTCACGGCCCCGGACGTGCCGAAGGGCTTGTCGGCGGCGCCCGCCGCGGCCGGCGCCAGGAGCGCGGCCGCCCCGATGGCCAGGGCGGTCCGCTTGAGCGTGTGTGTCACGGTGTGCGTCATGGTTCGGCCTCCTCCGTTCGATTCCCGGGAATGCAACTCCTCCCGGTGGCATCCCTTGTGATGCCAGGGGAGCGTGGCACGTCACACCGCGTCGTGGCGACTGAAGTCTCCTCATTTTTTCGCGATTACAACCGACGCGCTTGCAGATCGTCTTTCGACGCCATGCCTGAAGGCATGGCACCTCAAGACGACGAGTATACGGTGAGTCATGCTTGACCTTCGTCATCCTGAGGTGCTCCGCCGAAGGCGGAGCCTCGAAGGATGACGCCGCCCGACGGACGTTTCGGAAAAAATGGGAAGACCCCAGCGCGTCGTGGCGAATCTTGACACACCGGCCACCGATGCCCATTATCCGGCTCACCCGAGGGGCCGTAGCTCAGTTGGGAGAGCGCCAGAATCGCACTCTGGAGGTCGTCGGTTCGATCCCGACCGGCTCCACCAGATTCCCGGGACCCCGGCCGCCGGCGCGGCCGGGGTCCCGCTTTTGCCATCCCTTGATGACCGTCAAACCGCCCCCGTCCCGGCCGGTCCACCCTTGATTGCAGGTGCTTCGGGGGCGGGGAGGCGGCGTTGGGGACCATGCGTATCCGGCTGCGGGTGCTCCTGCTGGGCGGGATCGCCGTGGCCGCCATCCTCTATCTTGCCACCGTGCATTTCGCCGGGGACGTCATCGACCGCTACACCATGGCGCGGACGGTGGCGCGGCAGGCGCGCGTCGTGGACCTGGCCTCCGACGTGGTGCACCAGCTTCAGCGCGAGCGCGGCCGCACGGCGGGCTTCCTGGCGCGACCCGCGGGGGAGAACCGGCGCCTGCTGAAACGGCAGTACCGGCGCACGGACAGCGCCCTGGCCGCCCTGCGCTCGGCCGACGCGCGGGGGTCGGCGGCCGGGCGCCTGCGCCGCCGCCTGCACAGCCCGGCCAACCTGCGCCGCGTGGTCCTCGCCCGGCGCACCGGCCCGGCCGCGGCGCACCACCAGTACACCCGCCGGGTGGACCGCCTCATGACCGTCATGGCGGACCTGGCGCGCGCCATCACCGGCGCCCCCGCCCTGCGCCGCGCCGCCCTGGCCCATCGCCACCTCATGGTGGCCAAGGAACACCTGGGGCAGATACGCGCCGTCCTCACCCACGCCTTCGCGCGCGGCCGCCTTGAACGGGATGCCCTTCTCGGCATGACGCGCCACCGCGCCCTGATGACCGCCGCCCTCGACCGTTTCCGCGAGACGGCCGCGCCGCCCCTGCGCCGCGCCCTCAACCGGACCTACACCGGGCCCGCGGTGGTGCGCCTCGCGGAATACATGGAGGCGGCCCGCAACGCCGGTTCCGGCGGCCGGATGGACGGCGATCCGCACGCCTGGTTCCGCACGGCCACCACGGCCATCGACCGCCTGAAGGCGGCGGAGGACGCGGCCGTGGTCCGCATCCGCCACCACAGTGCCGCCATCCGGCGGGAGGCGCGGCGGGCGGCGCTCATCAACGGCGGCGGCACGGCCGCCGTGCTGGCCCTCCTGCTGTTCCTGGGGCTGTCCATCGCGCGCCCCATGCTGCGCGGCATCGAGGCGCTCACGGAGAGCATCGCGGGCATCCGCGCCCGGCGGGACTTCAGCCTGCGCGTGCCCGAGCCGGCGCCGCTGGAGCTGCGTACCGTGGCGCGCGGCTTCAACGACCTCCTGACCACGGGCGAGCACCTCATCCGCGAGAAGGAGTATTACGCCACGACGGACCCCCTGACGGGCACGTGGAACCGCATGAAGTTCTTCCACATCATCGAGCAGGAGCTGGCGCGGGCGCGCCGCCATCACCGGCCGCTGGCCCTGCTCTTCTTCGACATCGACCACTTCAAGCGCATCAACGACGCCCACGGCCACGCCGTGGGCGACGCCGTGCTCACCGGGACGTGCCGGGTGGTGCTGGGCCTTCTGCGGCGCACGGACGCCCTGGTGCGCTGGGGCGGCGAGGAGTTCGTCGTGGTGGCCACGGAGACGGACAGGGCCGGCGCCACGGCCCTGGCCGGGCGCCTGCGCGCCGCCGTGGCCGGCCACACCTTCCCGGAGGTGGGCCGCGTCACCGTGAGCTTCGGGGTCACCGCCCACCGCTGCGGCGACACCACGGAAAGCATCGTCCAGCGCGCCGACGACGCCCTCTACCGCGCCAAGGAGGCCGGTCGCGACCGGGTCATGGCGGAATGAGCGAAAGCGTGGCGTCCCTTTACCCTTCCTCGGCGGTGGCCTCGAAGATCCCGGCGAAGCGCCCGCTGATGCGGCGGAAGGCGGCGAGCACGGCGGGGTCGAAGTGCTCCGGCCGGGTGCGGCGGTCGCCTTCCGTGATGATGGCGGTGGCCGTGCCGTGGTCGAACGGCGCCTTGTACGGCCGCGCGCTGCGCAGGGCGTCGTACACGTCGCACAGGCTCATGAGCCGCGCCGACAGGGGGATGGCCTCGCCCGCCAGGCCGTCGGGATAGCCCGTGCCGTCGTAACGTTCATGGTGGTGGCGGGCGATGGTGGCGCCCATCTGGAGGCACGCCGCCTCGCCGCCCGCCAGGATGCGCTCGCCGATCTCCGTGTGGGTCTTCATGGTCGCCCACTCCTCCGCCGTGAGGCCGCCCGGCTTGAGCAGGATGTCGTCGGGAATGCCGATCTTGCCCACGTCGTGCAGGGCGCTGGCGTGATAAAGGCTGTCGCGGAAATCGGCCGAGGTGCCCAGGGCGTCGCACAGCTCGGCGCAATAGGCGGAGATGCGCCGGATGTGCGCCCCCGTGTCCTCGTCGCGGAAGGTGCCGGCGCGCGTCAGGGCGAAGACCGTGTCCACCGGGTTCTCGCGGAGCCGGGCCGTGTGCGCCTGCATGGTGGAAACGGGGCTGGCCCCCGCCAGCCCGGCGGGCCGCGCCGCCGTCTCCAGCCGCCGCCGCTCCAGCAGGTTGCCCACACGACGGCGCAGCAGGGGGCCGGCGACGGGCGTGGTCGCCACGTCGTCCACCACCGCCCAGCGGTCCGGGGCGAGGCGGGCGACGCTGCGGCGCGGTGCCACCAGCAGCACGGGCACGGTGGCGCCCGACGGCGCCGGCCGCAGCCCGGCCAGGGCGGGCGCCAGCCGCTCCAGCACCGCGCCCTCCAGGATGAGCAGGTCGGGCTCCCCCGCCGGGAACCAGGCGGGCGCCAGCCGCGTGACGGTGTGCCCCTCGCCCAGGCCGGCCGCCAGCCGGCGGGCCAGGCCGCGCCGACGGGTCACCATGTGCACGGTCGCCATGACGGCCCCCTGTCCGGTGGTGCCACAGGTGTCGCACCGGAACCGGCTTACAAGCGCCGTGCCACACGCCGCGTCCGGGAACGCGGCGCCCCGCCCGGCGGAGGCGTCGCCCTTTTTTGCCTATAAAGGCATCAGGATTTGCTTTATTGATCAATGAATAAGCAAACGACCCGCCTCAGAAGTGATAGCGGGCTTCCAGTTGGCCGGTGTGGCCCAGGAAGTCCTCCTTCACTTCCATGTCGTAGTCGGCGCTCAGGGTCCAGCGGCCGTCCGCCGTGGCGTAGGTCAGCCCGGCGCCCAGCTTGCCGCCCAGTTCCGCCACGTCGGCGCCCGTGGTGCTGAACGACGCCCCGCCGCCCGTGTAGGTGCGGGT
>CAJXLG010000249.1 GCA_913055885.1 uncultured Rhodospirillales bacterium | reverse complement strand
CGACGCCCGGCGTAGGATGGGAACTCGTCACCACGGCCGGGCAATAGGAGAAGCCGCCATGAGCGAATACCAGGCACCCACCCGCGACATGCGCTTCGTGCTGCACGAGCTGCTGGGCCTGGATGCCGTCAATCGCCTGCCCGGCTACGAGGAGGCCACCCCGGATCTAGCCGACGCCGTGCTGGAAGAGGCGGCGCGCTTCGCCGGCGGTGTGCTGGCGCCGCTCAACCAGACCGGTGATCGCGAGGGCGTTCACTGGACCGCAACCGGCCTGGGTGTCCCCGAGGGCTTCCGCGATGCCTATCAGCAGTATGTGGATGCCGGCTGGAACGGCCTGCAATGCCCGCCGGAATTCGGTGGCCAGGGCCTGCCGGAAGTCCTGGCCACGGCCACCCAGGAGATGTGGCAATCCGCCAACATGAGCTTCGCCCTGTGCCCGCTGCTTACGGCCGGCGCCATCGAGACGCTGCGCGCCCACGGCTCCCCGGAGCAGCAGGCGCTCTACCTGCCACGGCTGGTCAGCGGTGAGTGGACGGGCACCATGAATCTCACCGAGCCCCAGGCCGGCTCGGACCTGGGCGCCGTGCGCTGCCGCGCCGAACCCCGCGACGATCACTACCGCCTGTACGGCCAGAAGATCTACATCACCTGGGGCGAGCACGACGCCGCCGAAAACATCATTCACCTGGTGCTCGCGCGCACGCCGAATGCGCCGGCCGGCGCCAAGGGCCTGTCGCTGTTCATTGTGCCGCGGTTCCTGCCCGACGCGGACGGCAATCCCGGGGCGGCGAACGACGTTCGCAGCCTCAAGAGCGAGACCAAGATCGGCATCCACGCCAGCCCGACCTGCACCATGAGCTACGGCGACAGCGACGGGGCCATCGGCTACCGCGTCGGCGAGGAGGGCCGCGGCCTGGCGCAGATGTTCACCATGATGAACGAGGCGCGGCACAAGGTGGGTGTCCAGGGTCTGGCCATCGCTGAGCGCGCCTACCAACAGGCACGCTGGTACGCTGCGGGACGCGTTCAGGGGGTCCCCGCCGGCACGGAGCCCGGGGAGCGGCGGAGCATCCTCCACCACCCCGACGTCAAGCGCATGATGCTGACCATGCGCGCCCAGATCGAGGCCATGCGGGCGCTGTCCTACAGCGTCGCCTGGACCATGGATATGAGCCGCCGCCACCCCGACGGGGCCCGGCGGGCAGAGCACCAGGCGCGAGTCGATCTGCTCATACCCGTGGTCAAGGGCTGGTGCACGGAGGTTGGTCAGGAGCTTGCCAGTCTCGGCATCCAGGTCCACGGCGGCATGGGCTACGTGGAGGAGACCGGCGCCGGGCAGCACTTCCGCGACGCCCGCATCACCACCATCTACGAGGGCACGACGGGCATCCAGGCTAACGACCTGGTGGGTCGCAAGACGTACAAGGACAGTGGGCAGGCCGTCTACGCCCTGCTCGCGGAATTTGAAGGGCTGACTGCCGAGGTCGGTGGCAACGGCGACGCGGGGGTGCGCGCGATCCAGGAGCCGCTGGCCAACGCCCTGCGGGCGCTGCGCGGTGCAGCCGACCACGTGGTACGCAGCCACGGAGACAATCCGGCGTCCACCGCGGCCGGCGCGGTTCCGTACCTAATGATGGCCGGCTACACCTGCGGAGGCGCCCAGCTGGCCCGCTCCGCCCTGGCGGCCCGGGCCGCCCTGGACCGAGGCGCCACGGACACGACGTTCTACCAGGGCAAGATTATTACGGCCCGCTTCTACGCCCAGCACATCCTGCCGCGCGCGCCGGCCCTGCTACCGGCGGTGCTGGCCGGCGATGACGCGGTGGGCGCCATGCCGGCGGACTGGCTTTAAACCAACCAGTACGGCGTGTATTCCAAGGCTCCAACGAAAGCGGGCGGGCCCGATGGGCCCGCCCGCTGACAGGAAACAGCGCTGCGGTAACGTTAGAAGCTGCTACCGAAGGCCTTCTTGTACCAGCCCTTGAACTGCTCCAGCGTGAAGTGGTGGTTCTGCGTGCCGGAGCGCGCCACCTTCAGGCTGCCCATGAGCGAGGCAATCTGGCCAGTGGTTTTCCAGTCGAGATCGTTGAGCAAACCGTACAGGATGCCGGCGCGGTAGGCATCGCCGCAGCCGGTGGGGTCGAGCACATCCTCCGGCGGCACGGCGTCCACATGGATGACCTCGCCCTTGGTGTAGATGTCCGAGCCCTCGCCGCCGCGTGTGACAATGAGCGCATCCAGCCGCTTGGCCAGATCGTCCATGCTCAGCCCCGTGCGGTCCTGGACCATGCGCGACTCGTAATCGTTGACGGCCATGTACGTGGCCTTGTCCACGAAGTCCAGCAGCTCGTCGCCGTTGAACATGGGCAGGCCCTGGCCCGGATCGAAGATGAACGGGATGCCGGCCTCCTTGAACTGCTGGGAGTGCTGGATCATGGCGTCCTTGCCGTCGGGGCTGACGATGCCCCATTCCACCTTCTCGGTGCAGTCGGCGATCTTCTGGCGGTGAGCCTCGCCCATGGCGCCCGGATGGAACGCCGTGATCTGGTTGTCGTCCTCATCGGTGGTGATGAAGGCCTGGGCGGTGAAGTGCTCGGGGATCTCCTTGACGTACTTGCGGGAGATGCCGTGCTTGTCCATCCACTCGGCGTAGGGCGCGAAGTCGGTGCCCACGGCGCCCATGGCGATGGGGTCGGCGCCGAGCAGCTTGAGGTTGAAGGCGATGTTGCCGGCGGTGCCGCCGAACTCGCGGCGCATGGTGGGCACCAGGAAGGCCACGTTCAGGATGTGGACCTTGTCCGGCAGGATGTGGTTCTTGAACTTGTCGTGGAACACCAGGATGTTGTCGAACGCGAAGGATCCGGCGATCAGGGCGCTCATGGTTTTCTCCTTCGTGGGGTTTTCGGGAAACGGTTATCCACAGATTTCACAGATGCACACCGATGAAACGACCCCCTACCAGCGGCTTGTTAGGCGGGAACTTTGGGTCGTCGTTGCCTCTTTACTCTGTGCCCATCTGTGTCATCTGTGGATTTTTGCCTATCTGTGGACTACCCGGCAGCCTTCTGCTCCCCGCTCCACACCAGATCCAGCTCCTTGGCGGCGCGGACGTCGTCCAGGCGCTTCACCGGTAGGGTGTAGGGGGCGTTTTTGGTGACCTCGGGGTCGGTCTCGGCTTCCTTGCGGATGGTGGCCATGACCTCGGCGAAGTGGTCCAGGGTCTCCTTGGCCTCGGTCTCGGTGGGCTCGATCAGGAAGCATTCGGGCACCGACAGCGGGAAGTAGGCGGTGGGCGCGTGCACGCCGAAGTCGAGCATGCGCTTGGCCACGTCCATGGCCGCCACGTGGGACTCGGACTTGGCGAGGTCTTCCAGGGTGAGGATGAACTCGTGCATGGCCCGGCGTTCGGGATACGCCACCCGGTAGTGATCCCGCAGCTTTTCCATGAGGTAATTGCTGTTGAGAACCGCGTGCTCGGCGATCCGCTCCAGCCCTTCGCGACCCACCATGCGGATGTAGGCGTAGGCCCGCAGCAGGACGCCGATATTGGCCGGGAAGGCGGTCATGCGGCCGATGGTGTCCGGACGCTCCTGCTCGTACTCCAGGAAGTAGCTGCCGTCATCGGCCTGGGCCACCATGGGCACGGGCGCGTAGGGCAACAGGCGCTCGGACAGGCCCACCGAACCCGCACCGGGCCCGCCGCCTCCGTGAGGGGTAGAGAAGGTCTTGTGCAGGTTGAAGTGCATGACGTCGAAGCCCATCTCCCCGGGCCGCACCTTGCCCAGGATGGCGTTCAGGTTGGCGCCGTCGTAGTACAGCAGCCCGCCCGCGCCGTGGACCTTGTCGGCAATGTCCTTGATGCCCCGCTCGAACAGGCCGAGGGTCGAGGGGTTGGTGATCATCAGCCCGGCGGTACGCTCGGACAGGGCCTCGTCCAGGCTGTCCAGGTCGATGTCGCCGTCGGGCTTGGTCCGGATCTCCACGGTCTTGAAGCCCCCCATGGAGGCCGTGGCCGGGTTGGTGCCGTGGGCGG
>CAJXLG010000248.1 GCA_913055885.1 uncultured Rhodospirillales bacterium | reverse complement strand
GGTGGACAAGGGTGTCTTGGCAAAAATGTGGGTATTGCGACGGGTTCTGCATCCCATGGGGACGGTGGATGCCATGGAATTCCTGGTAGACAAGCTTAAACAGTCGAAAAACAATGCGGATTTCTTTGAAGCAATGAATTCATAACAGCGGGAAACACCGGTAGACGAACATGGTCACCGGACGCCGGCAAGGGTAATACTTTCCAGGGCCAGAAGCTGGCGTTGGGTCGCGATACCACCGGCGCCACTGAACCCACGCGGTTGGTGGCCGGCGCCAACGACGCGATGGCAAGGCACAAAAAGCGGTAAGGGGTTGCGACCGCACGCGGTACCCACAGCGCGAGGACTGGTGCCGAGGTCACGGGCGAGGGCGCCATATGTGATGATCGTCCCCCGGGCAAGCGTGCACAGGGCGGTTCGGATCCGGGCCTGGAAGGCGGTTGGGGCGGGGGCGAGGGGAAGATCAGAAACCGCGAGCGGCTCCCCGGCAAAATACCCTTCCAAACGGCCAAGAGCCGTGCGAAGGAGCGGGCTTAAAGAACCGGCTTCCGCGGCACGCCAGGTTACGCGGGCAAGGCACCCACCGGACTCCACGATCGTCACGACGCCCACGGGCGTCATGAGGGAGGCTTCAGGCATGGGATCCCCCCGTGGCGTGGGACAATGGATCCTATGCAAGCGGGCGTGAGCCGGCGTTGTCAAGGCCGGGACGGGGGATTACCTTGATGTGACGAAGGCATCAGGGAGACCGGGTCATGAAGATCAACGTCGATATCGATTGTACGCCGGAAGAGGCGCGTACGTTCTTCGGGCTGCCGGAGGTGAAGCCGCTGCAAGACGCGCTCATGAAGGAAATGGAAGAACGGATGCGGCAATCCCTCGCCGGGATGGATACGGATACGCTGTGGCGGACCTGGTTCCCGGCCGGCGTCCAGGGGATGGAGCAGCTCCAGAAGATGTTCTGGCAACAGTTCACCAGGGGGAGCGAGAAGAACGAATGAGTTATTATCGGTATCATGTGTTCTGCTGTACCAACATACGGCCGGAGACGGACGAGCGGGGCTCTTGCGGTGGGGCCCGTGGCGCCGCGCTGCGGAACCACCTGAAGGCGCAGGCCAAGGAAGCGGGACTCGAGGACGTCCGGATCAATACGGCAGGCTGCCTCGGACGCTGCGAGGAAGGGCCGGTCGTCGTCGTATATCCGGAAGGCATCTGGTATGGCGTCCGCAGCACGGAGGATATGGACGCCATCCTGGAGAGCCACCTGAGCCGGGGAATACCCATCGAATCCCTGCGGCTGCCGGATCATCCTGACGACGCGGCATGAATCCGGACACCATCTTTGCCCTGGCGAGCGGGCGGCCGCCGGCGGCAGTCGCGGTGATCCGCGTGTCGGGTCCGGCGGCTGGAACAGCCCTCGATCGCCTAACCGGCACACGAAGGCCGCCCGCTCGCGAAGCCCGCCTGCGGACACTCCGAAACCCGGAAACGGGGGAATACCTGGATAGGGCCCTGATACTTTGGTTCCCCGGCCCCCGGAATTTCACGGGCGAGGATGCGCTGGAGTTCCACCTTCACGGCGGCCGCGCCGTCATTGAAGCGGTAAGCCGCGCGCTCACGGGCGTTGGCCTGCGGCCGGCGGAGCCCGGGGAGTTCAGCCGGCGTGCGTTTCTCAACGGCCGCATGGACCTTACAGCGGCCGAAGGCATCGCGGACCTGGTCGCGGCGGAAACAGCCGCTCAACGGCGGCAGGCGTTGCGGGCCACCGAGGGCCATATGGCCGAGCAGCTGGATGCCTGGCGCGAGGAGATCAAGGCGCTGTTGGCGCGGTGGGAAGCGTGGGTGGATTTTGTCGATGAAGACGACGTACCGGAAAGCGCGCCCGACCCCACGGCGATCATGAGGCTGCGGGACGCGGTGGGGGCGGCGCTGGCGGACGAGCGCGCCGGCGAACGCTTGCGGGACGGGTTCCGGGTGGCGGTCCTGGGGCCGCCGAACGCGGGCAAATCGACGCTGGTGAATCGCCTTGCCGGCCGGGATGCCAGCATCGTTACGGCGACCGCGGGGACCACGCGGGACGTGGTGGAGGTCCACCTGGATCTGGACGGGTACCCGGTGGTCGTCGCCGATACGGCCGGCCTGCGAGACGCGGAAGAGGCCATCGAAGCGGAAGGTGTGCGTCGGGCGCGGCGGACAGCGGATGCGGCGGATTTGTGGCTGGTGGTGCTGGACGCGACGGATGGGGCCCGCTGGCCCGAGGAGCTTCCCGAAGCGGAAGGAACAGTCCTCACGGTGGTGAACAAGGCGGATGCCGCGCCGGGGGTCTGGCGGGTGGACGGCCACAATGTATCGGCGGCGACGGGCGAGGGGATGGATGCCGTTGTGGAAGCGCTCGGGGCCCGTGTGGCCACGGCGTTGGCACCGGGAGAGGTGTCGGGGATTACTCGGGAGCGCCACCGGGCGGCCTTGCGTGAGACCCATGCGGCGTTGGACCGGGCCGCCCACGGAACGGTGGCCGAATTGGTGGCGGAAGACTTGCGCATCGCTGCAACGACACTGGGGCGCATTACGGGACGGATGGACGTGGAAGAGATTCTGGACAGGGTCTTCCGGGATTTCTGTATCGGGAAATAGGCGTTTCACGTGAAACACGGCGAAGAATGAGCGAAGACCAGGACGTGATCGTCGTGGGTGGGGGCCATGCGGGGTGTGAAGCCGCGGCGGCCGCTGCCCGAACGGGCGCCCGCACAACGCTGGTAACGCATCGGTGGGACCACGTGGGGGCGATGTCGTGCAACCCGGCCATTGGTGGCCTCGGCAAGGGCCACCTCGTCCGCGAGGTGGACGCCCTGGACGGGATCATGGGGCGCGCGATCGATCGCGCGGGAATCCAGTTCCGCGTCCTGAATCGCCGGAAAGGTCCGGCGGTCCAGGGCCCCCGCGCCCAGGCCGACCGCGGCCTTTACCGCCAGGCGGTCCAGGCCCTGTTGGTGGAGCAGACCGGCCTCTCCGTTATCGAGGGGGCGGCCGTCGGCCTGATGCGGGAGCACGGTTCGATCGCGGGCATCCTGCTCGGCGACGGCCGGACGGTTCGGGCGAAGGCCGTCGTGTTGACGACCGGCACTTTTCTCCGGGGCCGCATGCACTGGGGCGAGCACATGCTGACGGGTGGCCGGGTGGGGGCGCCATCCGCGGAGAATCTTGCGGATGCCCTGGCCGCACTGGACCTGCCCATGGGTCGGCTCAAAACCGGCACGCCGCCGCGCCTGGACGGGCGGACGATTGACTGGCAGCGCCTCACGGCGCAGCAGGGCGACAACCCGCCGCAGCCCTTTTCCGTCCTGACGGAGCGGATCGAGACGCCGCAAATTGCCTGTTACCTTACCCGCACCACGGGCGAGACCCACGCCATTATCCGCGACAACCTCGATCGTAGTCCATTGTACGGAGGCCGGATCGATTCCACCGGCCCCCGGTATTGTCCCTCTATCGAGGACAAGGTGGTCCGGTTTCCGGATCGGGAAAGCCACCAGGTTTTCCTGGAACCCGAGGGGCTCGAGGATCCCGCGGTCTACCCCAACGGCATCTCCACGTCCCTGCCGGGCGATGCGCAGGCCGCGCTGGTGCAAAGCATCCCGGGTCTCGAAGGGACGCGGATTCAGCAGGAAGGGTACGCCATTGAATACGATTTCATCGACCCGCGGGTTCTGCGGCACAGCCTCATGGTGGGCCATGTGCCGGGCCTGTTCCTGGCCGGTCAGATCAACGGCACCACCGGTTATGAAGAAGCGGCGGCGCTTGGCCTGGTCGCCGGGGTGAATGCCGCCCGGGTGGCCGCGGACGCAGCACTGGATTTCATCATCGATCGGACGGAGGGCTATACGGGCGTGATGATCGACGACCTCGTCACGCTCGGGACCCGGGAGCCGTATCGGATGTTCACGTCGCGGGCGGAATACCGGCTGCACCTGCGGGCGGACAACGCGGATCAGCGCCTGACGGACAAGGGCATCCGGGCCGGCTGTGTGGCGGAAACACGCC
>CAJXLG010000247.1 GCA_913055885.1 uncultured Rhodospirillales bacterium | reverse complement strand
TGCCTCCCGTAGGAGTCTGGGCCGTGTCTCAGTCCCAGTGTGGCTGATCATCCTCTCAGACCAGCTACCGATCGTCGGCTTGGTAGGCCATTACCCCACCAACTACCTAATCGGACGCGGGCCCGTCCCAGAGCGGCCAATGACCTTTCCCCCGCAGGGCGTATGCGGTATTAGCCACCGTTTCCAGTGGTTATCCCACACTCCAGGGTTGGTTCCCACGCGTTACTCACCCGTCCGCCACTGTCCCCGAAGGGACCGTTCGACTTGCATGTGTTAAGCCTGCCGCCAGCGTTCGTTCTGAGCCAGGATCAAACTCTCAGCTTGATCCCGATGCTCCAGATCATGCCACCCATCAGAGCAGCACAATCCAGCCGCATCAGGCTTGCTCAAAGGAGCGCCTTCGTCAGGTGATACCAAACGAACTACGCACCCTTGAAAAACAAAGGCGCATCGCCGCCTGCGTATCCCTTCCTTCACAACTCTGTCAAAGAGCGGTCCGAAAATGCCGACGCCGTGGCGCGGCCTTTCCGGTTGCCGGTGAGCGCCCCGTCTAGGCGATCGTCCGGCTTGCTGTCAAGGCCCCGTTTGCCGCCCTTGCGAAGGGTCCGGTTTCGCGGGGTGTCGCCGCCGGCCGGGCCTGCCGCCCGCCGCCGACAAGAGCGGTTTCTACGCATCAGGCCGGCCGCTGTCAAACCCATTTTTCAGCTTTTGTGACAGCCGGGCGAAGATCCCGTGAAAGCGGGGCCTTGTGGCTGTCGCGCGGCGCCCGGGCGGACGCGGCGAGGGCATCCGTGTGATCCCGGTCGCTGAATCGGGTCGCCGGAATCGCGCACATTGCGGGAAGGGTGCCGCATACGAACGGCTTAACCCGATCTAAGGAGACGCCGTGTCAAGAAACCGGTAGAGACTCCTGAATCGCAAGGATGGCGCCTTGACACGTTCCGCCCCAGGCCACAGGGTTTCGCCGATGCGACGCGATTCCGTCACCCTGCTGGAGCAGGCGGTGGGGAACTCCCGCCGCGGCATGCGACTCCTCCCGCTGGCCGCCGCCGCCATCCTCCTGACCGGCGGCACGAGCGCGGCGGTGATGGGCAGCATGGCCCAGGGCTCCGTGCGGCTCCCCGAGGCAACGGGGGACCGGACGGCGGCCGCCGAGCGCCCGGCGCCAAGCGCCCCCGACCTGCAGGCCGAGCTGCCGGCGCGCAACGCCATCCTGGCGGGCGCCGCCGGGGACGTCCAGGGCAGCAGGGGAGCGCGCGACGTGGAGCGCCGCACCCTGAAGGTGCGGCCCGGCGACGTTCTCATGGGGGTGCTCAAGCGCGGCGGCGTGGCGCCGGAAAAGGCGGCCGGCGCCCTGAAGGCCCTGCGCGCGGTGTGGGATCCGCGCCGGCTGCGGCCCGGCCAGCGCATCACCCTGCGCCACCGCCGGCCGGCGGACGGTCTTTCGGCGCCGCGCTTCGCCGGCTTCAGCCTGGAGCCCGAGCGCACCACCCGGCTTACGGTGCGCCGCCGGCCCGACGGCGGCTTCCACGCCAGGGAAAGCCGCAAGAAGCTGGAGCACCGCCTGGTGCGGCGCACGGGTACCATCCGCACCAGCCTGTACGCCGCGGCGTCCAACGCGGATCTGCCGCCCGCGGTGCTGGACGCCCTGATGACCCTCTATTCCTACAAGGTGGACTTCCAGCGCGATCTGCAGCCGGGCGACAGATTCCGGGTGGTCTACAAACAGGGCCTGGACGACGACGGGCGCATCTGCCGCAACGGGCCCATCATCAAGGCCCGCATGGTGTTCAGCGGCGAGCCCATGACGGCCTACCGCTACAAGGCGCCCGACGGCGACACGCAGTACTTCAACGCCCGCGGCGAGAGCGTGCGCACGGCCCTCAAGCGCACGCCGGTGGACGGCGCCCGCATTTCCTCCGACTACGGCAAGCGCCGCCACCCCATCCAGGGCTACACCAGGATGCACACCGGCGTGGACTTCGCCGTGGCCCCGGGGACGCCCATCCAGGCGGCGGGCGACGGCGTCATCGAGGAGGCGCGCTGGAACGGCGGCTACGGGCGCTACGTGGAGATCCGCCACAACGCCGACTTCGACACCGCCTACGCCCACATGCAGCGCTTCGCCGACGGCATCCACCCCGGCCGGCGCGTGGAGCAGGGCGAGATCATCGGCTACGTGGGCTCCACGGGGCGCTCCACGGGCCCCCACCTGCACTACGAGATCCAGAAGCACGACAAGGCGGTGAATCCGCTGGAGGTGGAAATGCCCGCCGGGCGCAGCCTGGAGGGCAAGGCCCTGGCCCGTTTCAAGCGCCAGCGCAAGGCCATCGAGAAACGCATCGCCCGCCTCACGGACGACGAGGGCCACACCAAGGTGGCCAGCCGCGACTAGCGCGGCATGGACGCGCGGCGGTTCCTGCTTCCCCTGGCCGCCGTGGCCGCCGTCGCCCTTTTCCACGGCCTCGCCCTGCTCGCCGGGGACGGCGGCATCCTGGGCCCCGACAGCTTCATGCGGCTGTTGCGGGTGGAACGACTGTGGCAGGACGGCGGCTGGTTCCATCCCCATTCGCCCCTGAGCAATTTCCCCTACGGCGAAACCCTGCACTGGACGCGGCCGCTTGACGCCCTGCTCATCGCCGGGGCGTGGCCCCTGAGCGCCGTGCTTTCCGTGCGCGACGCCCTGGCGGCCTGGGGCACGGTGTTGCCGCCGGTCCTGGAGGCCGGCGCCATCACCGCCCTGGCCTGGGGCGCGCGGCCGTGGCTGTCGCGCGGCGCGGCGGCCTTCCTGGCCTTCCTGTTCGTCATTCAGGGGGGAACGCACAGCGTCTTCACCCTGGGCCGGGCCGACCATCACGCCCTCATCATCACCCTCTTCACCCTCGCCCTGGCCCTGGTGCTGCGCGCCCTGGCGCGGGAATCGGAAACGAGGGGTGTCCGGCCGGCCCTTGGCGCCGGCCTCGTCACCGGGGTGAACCTGTGGGTCTCCGTGGAGGCCCTTTACGCCACCGCCGTGCTGCTCGCCGCCCTGGGCCTGGTCTGGGTGGTGCGGGGCCCGGCCCGGCCGCGACTCCTGCCCGCCTTCCTCTACGGCCTGGCGGGCGCCACGGCCGTGGCCCTGGTGCTGGAGCGGCCGCCGGACGCCTGGCTCACCGTGGCCCAGGACCGGCTCTCCATCGTCCACCTCACCCTCGTCGTGGTGCTGGCGGCGACGTGGTGGCTCCTCGCGCGGGCGGCGGCAACGCGGGCGGTGACGCCGGGGCGCCGGCTGGCGACCGGCATGGCGGGGGCGGCGATCCCCGCGGCGGTCATGGCGGCGGTTTTTCCCGGTTTCTACGCCGGGCCCTTCAGCGCCATGGCGCCGCGCCTGGCCCCCGTGTGGCTCAGCCGGGTGGCCGAGCTGCGCCCGGCCTGGCCGCACGACTGGTACAGCTTCGGCCAGTTCGCCTGGCACGTGGGCCACCCCCTCATCGGCCTGGGCTGGGCCGTGTACCGCCTGGTGCGCGCACCCGACGCCGGCGAACGCAACGCCATGGGCGTCTGCGCCCTGGCCGTGGCGGCCTTCCTGCCCCTGGCCGTGCTTCAGGTGCGCTGGATGCCTTACGTCCAGGTGGCCGCGCTGTTCCCTTTCGTCGGCCTGATCACCGCCATCATGCGGTGGGACGGCGGTTTCCGCCGGCGCGACGGCCGCGTGGTGCCGCTGCGCAGCGCCCTGGTGCTGGCGACGATCCTGGCCCCCCTGGGGGGCCTGTCCCTGGGCCTCGCCCTGGCGCCGGCGGCGGAAACGCACACCGACCCGCACGCGGCCTGCGACTGGGCGATGGTGGCGCCGGCCCTGGCGGACGCCCCGGCACCGCCCGGCCGCCCCGGGGTGCTCATCGCCGACGTCTTCCGCGGCCCCGAGGTGCTGTACCGCAGCGGCCGCCCGGTGGTGGGCACGCCCTATCACCGCAACACCCGCGGCATCATCGACAGCTACCGCCTCATGAAGGGCAACGCCATGCCGGCGGTGCGCCGCCTCATGGGGCGGCGGCGGCTGGG
>CAJXLG010000246.1 GCA_913055885.1 uncultured Rhodospirillales bacterium | reverse complement strand
CCGGTCGGCGAGGGTTTCCACGCGCTGGCGCACGTCGGCCATGGCCTGATGCGCCGTCGGCATGCTCGCCTGGGCGACGCCCGTGGGGGCGCGGTATTCGCCGTACACGTCGCGCAGGGCGGCCGCCCATTCGCCGGTGGTGACGCCGGCGTGGGCGCAGGCGATGGAGGGCTCCATGACGTTGCGCCCCGCCTCCGCCGCCGCCCGCAGCTCGGCCAGGGCGTTTTGCACCGCCGAATCGTCGCGTTGCCCGCGCCAGTTTTGCAGTGCGGCGACCTGCTCCTGCTCCACGGCCGGGTCCACGGTGAGGAAGCCGCCCTCGTCCGTGGCCAGGGGCGAGGGCTCGCCCTCCGTGTAGCAGTTGACGCCCACCACCGGCTGGTCGCCGGATTCGATGGCGGCGGTGCGGCGGGCGTTGGCCTCGACGAGCTTCTGTTTCATGTAGCCGGCCTCCACGGCGGCGACGGCGCCGCCCATGCCGGCGATGCGGGCCATTTCGTCGCGCGCCTCGGCCTTGAGGTCTTCCACGGTGTTTTCCACCTCGGGCGCGCCGTCGAACAGGTCGCCGTAGTCCAGGAGGTCCGTCTCATAGGCCATGATCTGCTGGAGGCGCAGGGACCATTGCTGGTCCCATGGGCGCGGCAGGCCCAGGGCCTCGTTCCAGGCGGGAAGCTGCACGGCGCGGGCGCGGGCGTTGCGCGACAGGGTCACGGCCAGCATTTCCAGCAGGATGCGGTAGACGTTGTTCTCCGGCTGCTGCTCCGTGAGGTTGAGGGCGTTCACCTGCACGCCGTAGCGGAAGCGGCGCAGCTTGGGCTCGTCGATGCCGTACCGCTCGCGGCCGATCTCGTCCCACAGCTCCGCGAAGGCGCGCATCTTGCACATCTCGGTGACGAACCGGATGCCGGCGTTGACGAAGAAACTGATGCGGCCGAAGACGCGCGGGAAGTCCTCCGCCGGGACCAGGGGCTTGATGCGGTCCAGGATCTCCATGGCGTTGGCGAGGGCGAAGGCCAGTTCCTGGGTGGGCGTGGCGCCCGCCTCCTGGAGATGGTAGGAGCACACGTTCACCGGGTTCCAGCGCGGCATCTCGCGGTAGGTGAAGGCCACCACGTCCGCCGTGAGCTTGAGCGACGGGTCGGGCGGGAAGATGTAGGTCCCGCGCGAGAGGTATTCCTTGATGATGTCGTTCTGGGTGGTGCCCGTGAGGTCCTTGCGGGCGGCGCCCTGGCGCTCGGCGGCGGCGATGTAGAGGGCGAGGAGCCACGGCGTGGGGCCGTTGATGGTCATGGCCGTGTTCATCCGGTCGAGCGGGATGCCGTCGAACAGGGCCTCCATGTCCCCCAGGTGGTTCACGGGCACGCCCACCTTGCCCACCTCGCCCCGGGCGAGGGGGTGGTCGGCATCGTAGCCCGTCTGCGTGGGCAGGTCGAAGGCGATGGAAAGGCCCGTCTGGCCGCGCGACAGGTTGGTGCGGAACAGCCGGTTGCTCTCCGCCGCCGTGGAGTGGCCCGAATAGGTGCGGAACATCCAGGCCCGGTCCCGCTCGCGCCCTTCTTGCTGCGCCGCGGTATGGGCCTGCGTGCCGCTCTGTGCTTCGCTCATGCCCCGCCTCCTTGCAACGCCCTGATGTGCCCGGCTTGTTACAGCCGCATTCGTGGCAAAATTTCGTGCTGGCGGCCAGCCAGGGCAATAAACTATCATTGTTGCATTGCGAAGAAAACGTTGAACCGCTAGACCGGGTGGTAATGCGGCCTTCGGCACCGCACATAAACGGGAGCGGTGCTCGATGGACGGGAACGGCGCTCGACGCCGCGCCACGGAATACAGGGCAGTCAAGGAGGGTGGTATGAACGTCGCCGCCGACACGCGCACGCCGGAGACGGGCCCGGGCGAGGACCGGCCGGTCAAGGATCTCTACGAGGTGGGGGAAATCCCGCCGCTGGGCCACGTGCCGGCCCGGATGTACGCCTGGGCCATCCGCCGCGAGCGGCACGGCGAGCCCGATACGGGCATGCAGGAGGAAGTCCTGCCCGTTCCGGAAATCGATTCGCACGAAGTGCTGGTCCTGGTGATGGCGGCGGGCGTCAACTACAACGGCGTCTGGGCGTCGCTGGGCCAGCCCATCTCCGTCTTCGACGTCCACAAGGCGGATTATCACATCGCCGGTTCCGATGCTTCGGGCGTCGTGTGGCAGGTGGGTTCCAAGGTGAAGCGCTGGCAGGTGGGCGACGAGGTGGTCATCCACTGCAACCAGGATGACGGCGACGACGAGGAGTGCAACGGGGGCGACCCCATGTTCTCCCCCACGCAGCGCATCTGGGGCTACGAGACCCCGGACGGGTCCTTCGCCCAGTTCACCCGCGTCCAGGCGCAGCAGCTCATGCCCCGGCCGCAGCACCTGACGTGGGAGGAGAGCGCCTGCTACACCCTCACCCACGCCACGGCCTATCGCATGCTCTTCGGCCACCGGCCGCACGTCCTGCGCCCGGGCCAGAACGTCCTGGTCTGGGGCGCCTCGGGCGGCCTGGGCTCCATGGCCATCCAGATCATCGCCACCGCCGGCGCCAACGCCATCGGCGTCATCTCCGACGAATCCAAGCGCGACTTCGTCTACAGCCTGGGCGCCAAGGGCGTCATCAACCGCAACGACTTCGATTGCTGGGGCCGCCTGCCCGACGTGGGCGGCGACGACTTCAACGGCTGGATGAAGGAGGTGAAGAAGTTCGGCAAGGCCATCTGGGAGTTCACGGGCAAGGGCAACGACGTGGACATGGTCTTCGAGCACCCCGGCGAGAAGACCTTCCCCGTCTCCGCCTTCGTGGTGAAGCGCGGCGGCATGGTGGTGTTCTGCGCCGGCACCACGGGCTTCAACCTCACCTTCGACGCGCGCTTCGTGTGGATGCGGCAGAAGCGCATCCAGGGCAGCCACTTCGCCAACCTGTACCAGGCGTCGCAGGCCAACAACCTGGTCGTGGAGCGCCGCATCGACCCCTGCATGTCCGAGGTCTTCGCCTGGGACGACATCCCCTACGCCCACATGAAGATGCTGCGCAACGAGCACAAGCCGGGCAACATGGGCGTCCTGGTGCAGGCCCTGCGTCCCGGCCGGCGCACCATCGAGGACGTCATCGAAGGGGAGTAGGCCATGACCGACACGTCCCCCCTCCTGGACAACGTCCTTGACACCTGCGAGGCCGCCCTGGCGCGCATGGAGGACCTGGTCAACGCCGCGACCCACGGCGTGGGCCGGCGGGTGCTCGACGAGGACGGCCGCATCGCCGCCGAGGCCCTGGAAGCCGAGGAGATGGCCGCCCACGGCCTGGCCTGGTACGCCACCTACCTGGAGGCCCTGCGCCAGATGCTGGCCTGGGGCCGGCGGCTGGAGGCGGCCGGGCAGCTCTCCGAGCTGGAAGCCCTGATGGTCCAGGCCGCGTTCGGCGAGTACATCGCCCAGATGATCGGCGGCCTGCCCATCAGCCAGGGCGAGATCGTCCGCCCCGCCGACATGGACGTGGACACCAAGGCCGTCCACGGCCTGTTCAACGAGGCCGTGTCGGCCCTGCGCCACCGCGGCAACAGCGCCGCGGTGCAGAAGCGTATCGCCCATCTGGCCGCCGACGGCAATCACGGCGCCTGGGGTCTGGATGACGAGACCCTGGACCTCATCCGCGACCAGTTCCGCCGCTTCACCGAGGACCAGGTGGTGCCCCACGCCCAGGAATGGCACCTGGACGACACCCTCATCCCCGACGACCTCATCGAACAGATGGCCGAGATGGGCGTCTTCGGGCTGACGGTGCCGGAGGAGCACGGCGGCCTGGGCATGGGCAAGACGGCCATGTGCGTGGTGACGGAGGAGCTGTCGCGCGGCTGGATCGGCGTGGGGTCGCTGGGCACGCGCTCGGAGATCGCCGGCGAGTTGATCCGCCTGGGCGGCACTGACGACCAGAAGGCGGAATGGCTGCCCGGCATCGCCACGGGCGAGATCCTGCCCACGGCCGTCTTCACCGAGCCCAACGTGGGCAGCGACCTGGGCAGCCTGCGCACGCGGGCCATCC
>CAJXLG010000245.1 GCA_913055885.1 uncultured Rhodospirillales bacterium | reverse complement strand
CCCAGGCCATCGTGCGCGAGGGCGCCAAGGCCGTGGCCGCCGGCATGAACCCCATGGACCTCAAGCGCGGCATCGACCGCGCCGTGGAGACGGTGGTGGAAGACGTCCGCAACCGCTCCAACAGCGTGGACACCAGCGAGCAGGTTGCCCAGGTGGGGACCATCTCTGCCAACGGCGACGCCGACATGGGCAACATGATTTCCCACGCCATGGACAGGGTGGGCAAGGACGGCGTCATCACCGTGGAAGAAGCCCGCGGCCTGGAGACGGAGCTGGACGTGGTCGAGGGCATGCAGTTCGACCGCGGCTACATGTCGCCGTACTTCGTCACCAACAACGAGCAGATGGAGACGGAGCTGGAGAATCCGTACATCCTGATCACGGACGGCAAGATCTCCACGCTCCAGCCCATCCTGCAGCTCCTGGAGCAGGTGGTGCAGGCGGGCCGGCCGCTGTTCATCATCGCCGAGGAGATCGAGGGCGAGGCGCTGGCCACGCTGGTGGTCAACAAGCTGCGCGGCGGTCTCAAGATCAGCGGTGCCAAGGCGCCCGGCTTCGGCGAGCGCCGCAAGGCCATGCTCCAGGACATCGCCATCCTGACGGGCGGCCAGGTGGTGTCCGAGGAGCTGGGCATCCGCCTCGACAGCGTGACCATGGACATGCTCGGCTCCTGCAAGCGCGTGAACCAGACCAAGGACGACACCACCCTCGTCGAGGGCGCCGGCAACAAGGCCGACATCGAGGGCCGCTGCGAACAGATCCGCAAGCAGATCGAGGACAGCACCTCCGAGTACGACAAGGAGAAGATGCAGGAGCGCCTCGCCAAGCTCGCCGGCGGCGTGGCCGTCATCAAGGTGGGCGGCGCCTCCGAGGTGGAGGTGAAGGAGCGCAAGGACCGCGCCGAGGACGCCCTGCACGCCACCCGCGCCGCCGTGGAAGAGGGCCTGGTCCCCGGCGGCGGCACGGCGCTGCTCTATGCCGTGCCCTCCCTGGAGAAGGTGTCCTGCGACAACGAGGACCAGCGCGTGGGCATCGACATCGTCCGCCGCGCCCTGTCGTACCCGGTGCGCACCATCGCCGAGAACGCCGGCGCGGACGGCGCCGTCGTGGCCGGCAAGCTGTCGGAGCAGAACGACACCAACGTGGGCTATGACGCCCAGAACGACCGCTACACCAACCTGGTGGAAGCGGGCGTCATCGACCCCACGAAGGTGGTGCGTTCCGCCGCCCAGAACGCGGCCTCCGTCGCCAGCCTGCTCATCACCACCGAGGCCATGGTGGCCGAGGAGCCCGAGGAATCCGGCTCCGGCGGCGGTGGGGCCGGCGACATGGGCGGCATGGGCGGTATGGGAGGCATGGGCGGCATGATGTAACGCCGCTCGGCTTCCTGGACGCCGTGACGCTGACGGGGCCGCCGGGGATCACCCGGCGGCCCTTTTTTGGTGCGCCCCCTGGAAAAGTCGCCGGGAACCGTTACACTGCGGCCATGATGTCCTGCGCCGATCCCCGCGCCGTCGCCGATCTCATCCGCGCCGTGGCCCGCGAAGAGATCATGGGGCGCTTCCGCGCCCTGGAAAAGGGCGACGTCCAGGAAAAGTCCGGCCCCTGCGATCTCGTCACCGTGGCCGACACGGCCGCCGAGGCGGCGCTTGCGCGCGGGCTGGCCGACCTGGCCCCCGGCATCCCGGTCGTGGGGGAGGAAGGGGCGGCGGATGATCCCGCTGTCCTCGATGCCCTGTACGGCTCCGGCCCGGCCTGGGTGGTGGACCCCGTGGATGGCACGCGCGCCTTCAGCGAGGGCCGGGCCGGATTCGGCGTGCTGCTGGCCCTGGTGGAGGACGGCGCGACCCGGGCCGGCTGGCTGTACGACCCGATGGCCGACCGGTTGTTCTACGCCGCGGCGGGGCAGGGGGCGTGGCTCGACGACACCCCCCTGACCATCCCCGCGCCGCCAGGGCTCGGCCCGGACGCGTCGGGCGCGCTGCCGCGCCCCTGGGCAAACGCCGTCCGCAAGGCGACCGGCTGCCACACGCGGGGCTTTGCCAGCGCCCTGGGCGCCTACACGGCCGTCGCCAGGGGGTATGTTCAGTTTGCCGGCCTGCGCGCCCTCAACCCCTGGGATCACGCGGCCGGCGTTCTGCTGATTAACGAAGCGGGCGGCACGGCCCGCCTGCTCACGGGGGATGCGTACCATCCGGCGCCGGACCAGGGAGAAATCCTGGCGGCTGCTTCTCCCATCATGTGGGAAAAAGTGGCGCAAATTATCGCCAAGACGGCCTGATATCCCATTGCGGAACCGGAACATCCCCGCAGTCACCCGGCCAGCGGGTGACTGCATTCGCAGGTGAGCTAACCCACCCCGTGGACGGGAAGCGGGCCGAACGCCTGCTTTGCGGGCATCATCTCCAGGCGTTCCGTCGGCCGTATGGGGGAGAAAGGTCAGGGGAGTTGCAGGACGAGGTTGGGCGACGGGTCGGCCATGCTCTCGATGTGCCACACATAGGCCCGCACCCCCTGGTCGCGCTGGCGCACCTCGTCGGCGTTGTGCTTTTTCACGTCGGCATCCGTCACCACCCCGAACGTGCCCTCCATATCCAGGGCCAGGTTCTTGAGCCGCTTGCGCCGCTGCTTGCTCAGGCTCACCCCGGAGACGGTCACGCGGCCGTTTTCGTCCGACTTGACGGAGAAGACGCGGGCATTGCGCCGCACGAAGGTGACCATGTCGGCCCCGCGCAAGCGGCCCTGGAAGCGGTATTTCACCTCGAAGGTGCCGTTCCTGGTGTGGGCCACCTCTTCGAAGCCCGGGATGTTGCGCAGGGAGTCGGCGGCCTGCCGGATGCGCTTTTCCCTGGCGTCACCGCTTATCTCGCCGCGCCGGATGTCCTTGTACAGGGGAACCCGGGTCAGGGTGCCGTCGTATTCCAGCCAGTACGCCCCGCTCCTGCCGATGCGCA
Source organism: uncultured Rhodospirillales bacterium (assembly GCA_913055885.1). Lineage (GTDB taxonomy): Bacteria > Pseudomonadota > Alphaproteobacteria > Rhodospirillales > CAJXLG01 > CAJXLG01. Next base: position 1,118 of record CAJXLG010000245.1, on the reverse strand, counting down.
CGACGGCCGTGAAGTCGCGCGGCAGGTAGCACCCGGCGAGGCCGACGGCCAGGACCGCCGCCAGGAGGCCGGCAGCGGCACGGCGGCGCTTGGATTTCATGACCGGTCTTCCTTTTCCCGCTCCTTGGCGGCCTGCCACAGCCCGTCCATCTCTTCGAGCGAGGCCGCCTTGAGGTCGCGCCCCGCATCGGCAAGACCGCGCTCCACCTGGCGGAAGCGGTGCTCGAACCGCTCGTTGGCGTGGCGAAGGGCACTTTCCGGATCAATGTCCGTCTTGCGCGCCAGGTTGACCACCGAGAACAGCAGATCGCCCAGTTCGCGGTCGAGTTCCGGGCTGTGATCCTCGTTGTCGTTGGCCGCGAGGGACAGCCGGACCTCTTCCGTTTCCTCGCGGATCTTGGCCAGCGGCCCGCCCACGTCGGGCCAGTCGAAGCCCACGCGGGCGGCGCGCTTCTGGAGCTTGCCGGCGCGGGTCAGGGCGGGCAGGGCGCCCGCCACGTCGTCCAGCACACTCTCGGCGGCCTTCTCGCCGCGCTCGGCTTCCTTGAGGTTCTCCCAGTGCTCGATCTGGGCCTCGGCGTCGGCCACCTCGCGGTCACCGAAGACGTGGGGATGGCGGCGCACCAGCTTGTCCGACACCGCCTGCACCACGTCGTGGAAATCGAAGCCGCCGTCCTCCTGCGCCATCTGCGCATAGAAGACCACCTGCAGCAGGAGATCGCCCAGCTCCTCCATGAGATGGCCCGTGTTGCCGTGTTCCACCGCATCGGCCACCTCGTAGGCTTCCTCGATGGTATGGGGAACGATGCTCTGGAACGTCTGCTCGATGTCCCACGGGCAGCCGCTTTCCGGATCGCGCAGCCGCGTCATGATGCTGAGCAGGCGTTCCATGGAGCGGGCGTCTTGGGCGGGATCGACCATGGGGCGGCATCTCCTCGTAATGATCGTCGTTTCGCGGATCGTCGTGATGATCGCACAGGGTCGCTTGGCCGGAAGCCTACGCGCCACACCAGCGCATGCAAGGGCACCACGGACAGGACTTTCCCCACCTACTTGGCGCGTACAATCATTACGTTTTATTGTCGTCCTTCGAGGCTCTTTTCAGGGAAAAGAGCACC
>CAJXLG010000244.1 GCA_913055885.1 uncultured Rhodospirillales bacterium | reverse complement strand
GGCGGGGGGGCGGTGGGGCCCCTGGCCGAGGGCGGCAAGTGCGGCCGCTGCTGGCAGATCCTGCCCGGCGTTGGCGAGGACCCCGCCCACCCCGACCTGTGCCCGCGCTGCACCGACGTGGTGGTGCGGCACGGCGGCAGCGGCTGAAGCCGCATGCGCCGGGGGCCGGCCTTCGCCCTGGCGGCGCTGCTTCTCGCCGTCGATCAGGCGGTGAAGGCGTGGCTCCATGCGGCCGTCCTGGCGCCCCACAAGGCCATCCCCGTGACGGGCTTCTGCAACCTGGTCCTGGTGTGGAACCGGGGCGTGAGCTTCGGCCTGCTGGGGGACGCGGAGCGGACGGCGGGGCTCATTGCCGCCGTCACGGCGCTGGTGATCGCGGCGCTCGCCGTCTGGCTGTGGCGCGCCCCGGAACCCCGGGTGCGCCTCGCCCTGGGCCTGGTGCTGGGCGGCGCGCTGGGCAATCTGGTGGACCGGCTGCGCTTCGGCGCCGTTCTGGACTTCCTGGACCTCCATGCTTTCGGCTATCATTGGCCGGCGTTCAACGTGGCGGATGCGGCCATCACCGTGGGCGCGGCCGTGCTTGTGGCCGACGCCCTCCTGGCCGGCCGCGGCGGGCAGAAGGAGAAGGAATGACACGTCGCTGGGGATATGCCGCGCTGGTGGCGGTGCTCGTGACGGCCGTGGGAACGGGCGGCTGTTCCGGGGTGCGTCAGGCCCTGGGAACCGCCAAGAGCAGTCCCGACGCTTTCGCCGTGACGGAAGAGCCGCCCCTGACCATGCCGCCCGACTACGACCTGCGGCCGCCGGAGCCGGGCGCGCCCCGGCCGCAGGCGGAAAGCGCCAGCGAAAAGGCCCGGGCCGCCCTGACGGGCGAGAAGACCGCCGCCGCCGGCGCGCTGAGTTCCGGGGAGAAGGCCCTCCTGGCGGGCGCCGGGGCGGACCGGAACTTCGGCAACATCCGGGGGGAGGTGAACCGCGAGTCCCACCGTATCGCCCGCGACGAACAGGCCTTCACGGAACGGCTCATGTGGTGGAGCGAGCCGGCCCCCTCGGGCACCACCGTGAATCCGCGGAAGGAGGCCCGGCGGCTGCAGGAGAACCGCTCCCTGGGCCGGCCCGTGACCGAGGGCGAGACCCCCACCATCAAGCGCCGGTCCCGCGCCCTTCTGGAAGATGTTTTCTGACACCCGCCGCCCCTACACGCCGGGAGGCCGCATGATGCGCCGTCTGATCGTCCTCGCCTGCCTGATGCTGCTGGCCGCCGGGCCGGCCCGGGCCAAACTCTTCGACCCCGCCACCTTCACCCTGGACAATGGCCTGCGGGTGGTGGTGATCCACAAGCCCACCATGCCGGCCGTGCGCCACATGGTGTGGTACCGCGTGGGGGCCATGGACGAGCCGCGCGGCAAGTCGGGCATGGCCCACCTTCTGGAACACCTGATGTTCAAGGGCACACCCGACCACCCCGAGGGCGCATTCTCGGAGATCGTCGCCCGCAACGGCGGCGACCAGAACGCCTTCACGGGCCGCGACTACACGGCCTACTACCAGTCCATCGCGCGCGACCGCCTGGGCCTGGTGATGCGGCTGGAAGCGGACCGCATGACCAACCTGCGCCTCCAGCCCAAGGACGTGCGCAAGGAGCGCGAGGTGGTGATGGAAGAGCGCCGCATGCGGGTGGACAACGAACCGGCGGCGCTTCTTTCCGAACAGATGACGGCGGTGCTCTACCTGAACCACCCCTACGCCCGGCCCATCATCGGCTACGAGGACGAGCTGGCCAGCATCACCCCGGCCGACCTGGAAGCGTTCTACGATACCTGGTACGCGCCCAACAACGCCATCGTGGTGGTGTCGGGCGCGGCGAAGCCCGGGGCCGTGAAGAAGCTGGCCAAGAAACACTACGGCGACATCCCGCGTTCGGACCTGCCGCAACGGCCCGCCACGGCGCCGCCGCAGACGGAGGCGGAACGCCGCGTGGTGCTGCGCCACGCCCAGGTGGGCCAGCCCGCCTTCAACCGCCGCTACCTGGCGCCCAGCTACATGGCGGGCGAGCGCAAGTACGTGCCGGCGCTCAACGTCCTGGCCGACGTGCTCGCCGGCAACACGGCGAGCCGGCTCAACAAGGCCCTCACCGTGAAGCGCAGCATCGCCACCTCGGTGAGCGCCGGCTACGGCGGCAACGCCCGCGGCATGGCCGCCTTCGGCCTGCACGCCGTGCCCGCCGAGGACGTGGCCCTGGACCGCCTGGAAAAGGCCATCGACAAGGAGATCCGCAAGGTCCTGGAAAACGGGGTGGACGAGGCCCGGGTGAAGCGGGCGAAGCAGTCGCTGGTGGCGGAGGTGGTCTACAGCAAGGATTCCCTGTCGGGCGGTGCCTACATCCTGGGGGCCGCGCTCACCGTGGGCCGCGACGTGGCCTCGGTGGAAACATGGCGCCAGGCCATCCGCGACGTCACGGTGGCCGACGTGAACGCCGCCGCCCGCCACGTCCTCAAGCCCGGGCGGTCGGTCACCGGGCTGCTCCAGAAGGCGGAGTCCGGGGACGAGGGCCCGGATCGGCGGCGCCGGATGCCCGACGCGAAGCCCGGTGACGCGGGCCGTGCCCCGGCGCCCGGCGGCGGTCCGCCCGACAACCCGTAACGGCCGGTGACGGAAAGGCCCGAATGATGGTGCGTTCCCTTCTGCGTAGCCTCGCCGCCTTGTGGGTGGCGGTGTGTGTCCTGCCGGCGACGGCCGGCGCCATCGAGGTGCAGCGGGTTGAAAGTCCCGGCGGCCTGACGGCCTGGCTGGTGGAGGATCACGCCGCGCCGGTGATCTCCGTGGAGTTCGCCTTCCGCGGCGGCACCGCCCTGGACCCCGAGGGCAGGACGGGGCTGGCCACCCTGACCATGGGACTCCTGGACGAGGGGGCCGGCAAGTACGACGCCGTGGCTTTCCGCAAGCGCCTGGAGGCCAGGGCCATCCGCCTCGGGTTCGGCGCCGGGCGCGACATGGTACACGGCAGCCTGCGCACCCTCACCCGCAACCGCGCGGAAGCCTTCCGGCTCCTGCGTCTGGCGCTGACGAAGCCGCGCTTCGACCCCGACCCGGTGAAGCGCGTGCGCGGCCAGCTCCTGAGCGGCCTGCGGCAGGAGTTGAAGGACCCGACGGCGCGGGCGTGGAAGGGCTTCGTGCGCACCATGTTCCCCGACCACCCCTACGGCAAGCCGCCGGGCGGCACCATCGAGGGGATCAAGGCCGTCACCGTGGCGGACATGAAGGCCTTCCTGGAGCGCCGGCTGGCCCGCGACAACCTGGTGATCGGGGTGGCCGGCGACATCACGCCGGAAAAACTGGGCAGGCTGCTCGACAAGACCTTCGGCGGCCTCTCGGCGGAAGCGGCGCCCTGGCGGCTGCCCCCGGGCAAGCCGTCGGCCGGGGGCGGGGTGAAGGTCCTGGAACAGGACGTGCCGCAGACCGTGGGCGTCTTCGGCCAGGGCGGCATCGCCCGCGACAATCCCGACTACTATGCCGCCAAGGTGGTGAACCACGTGCTGGGCGGCTCGGGGCTGACGTCCCGGCTCATGAAGACCATCCGCAAGGAGCGGGGGCTGGCCTACGGCGTCTACAGCACGCTGCTGCCCATCAAGTTCGGGCCCCTCGTCGTCGGCCGCGTCGCCACCCGCAACGCCAAGTTCGGCGAATCCCTCGCCCTTCTGCGCAAGGAATGGCGGCGTATGGCGGAAGAAGGGCCGACGAAGCAGGAGCTCAAGGACGCCAAACGCTATCTCACCGGTTCCTTCCCCCTGAAGTTCGACAGCACCGTCAAGATTGCCGACATGCTCGTGGGCATGCAGGTCTATGACCTGGGCATCGACTACCTCGACCGCCGGAACAAGCTCATCGAGAAGGTGGACCTGGAAACGGCGAAGCGCGTCGCCGGTGAGCTGTTCAGGCCGGCGAAACTCACCGTCGTGGCGGCCGGACAGCCCGAGGGGCTGAAAAAGGGCGGGAAAAAGGGCGGCAAAAAGGGAAACAATAAGGGGAAGAAAGGGAACCAGGGGGGGGGGGGGGGGGGGGCCCCCCCCCCCCCCCCCCC